>JAHJAQ010000040.1 GCA_018813975.1 Microcaldota archaeon | reverse complement strand
CAGCGGACTGGGAAATTACCTGAACGGCTCACAAATAATGACCAAGGTTTTTAATGATACAGCAGTAAAAATTGCAGTTGGACATTTCAAGGTCAACAAAAAAGGCTCTTTAAGTGTTCTCAAAATAATTCCAACGGATTTGAACAGCCACGTTACCCTTTCAAAAGCAAAAGCAGCCAGCGATTTCGAAGTCAAACTATCCTACTACGAGTTTTAGGCTTTTCCCAAGAATCGGTTCAGTTCTTTCAGAAAATTGTCTGTCATGTTATACCCTTCAGAAAATTTGGGATGTTGGTTTTTGGAGTCCATGAATAAATAACAGGTCGTAAAACTCGGGTTGGAGGGGTTTGTTTTTGTAAATCACAAATGCCGCGCGCATGATTTCGTCAACGCCGTTTTGTTGGGCAATTCTGTGAATGTTTTGAGCGATTTTTTGGCAGATTGTCAACAGGCGGGTGCTCACCTTTCCTTTTTTTTTGGGCGGTTCGAATTGGTTTACATTGAATTTTTGAACGAGTTCATGTTTCCACCTTGCAAAGGTCGTTTGTGGACTCGGCGGAGCAAGGTAGACCCACACTTGGCCGTCGGGCCGAATGAATAAGCGGCCATGCAATTGTGCGTTTTGGCGCGGTTGGCTTAAATCATGAATAATAATTCCATGTCGCCGCAAAATGCTTTTAATAAATGCTTTGGCCTGTTTTCTTCCTTCTGGCGTGTTTGGAAAATGTTGTCTTGGCTGGCTACTGCGTTCGGCATGAGAAACTTTTTGGGCGGAGTCTGCTTGGTCACTCCGAACCAGCAGGGTGTGCCCTTTTCGGGGCAGCGTGGGAATTCTTCCAGTGCCTGAACCAATGGTCTTGAAAGGAATAACAGTGCCACTGGTTCCCCGGACTGCCTTCCTGAGAACCTCAAGACCCCTTCGTTTTGAACTGAATTTCCAATTCCGTGCCATAGTCTAATCCCTGAACAATGATTCAACGCAGAGAGGGGGATTTGAACCCCCACGGGATTGCTCCCATCGGTTCGCTTGAATTGAGTGTATACTGATGTCCTGTTGCCTGCAACAGGACGACGTATTTTTTCCCACACGATTCAAGCCAAAGGCTTGAATGTGCCCTTTGAAGCTTTGCTTCAAACAGGAGGCTTTTGTAAAAAGGCTTCATTCGAGACCGACGCATTGAACCGGGTTCTGCCATCTCTGCATTCAAATTGTTGTTTTGAATGCTTTTTAATGGTTTTTGTAAGAGAAAAGAATGAGGGATTGAGAATGGAGAATTGTATTTTTTGCAAAATCGTAAAAGGCGAAATGCCTGCTTTTAAAGTAGTGGAAGGGCCCCATTCAATTGCTTTTTTGGATATTTTTCCGGTTTCAAAAGGACATGTATTGGTTATTCCCAAACGACACGTAAAACAACTGCTTGAATTATCAGAAGAAGAGTTACTGGAGATTGGCAAAATCGCTCAAAAAATTGGAAAAGCAGTTTTAGCGGGCTTAAACTGCGATGGTTTTTCCTTGGTGCAACGCAATGGAGTGGCAGCCGGTCAAATAGTACCGCACGTGCATTTTCATGTGGTGCCGCGATTTAAAGGCGATTCTTTGTCGGTTTGGCCCAGTGGTCCCAAAGCAGAACAAGGAGAACTGGAAAGCGTACTCCTAGCATTAAAAAAATTCGTGTAGTTAGGTTCTTTGGGCTTTTCCACTGGTTGCAAAATAACTGGTTTTGAATTGTTCTAGTGATCCAATCACGGTTAGCATAGACATTTTTTTATTGGTTACCTGGAATTTTATTTTGCCTGGCGCGGTTTGATGCCCTACCAGCACAAATCCACCATATTGGCTTTCGTCTAGTTCTTTTATTTCGGCTATAAGTCCTTCTAGGTTTTTTAGTCGAGTATCTATGGGTTCCATTATAATCCTCCCTGTACCAATCTTTTTATTTAGAAAAGCCTTTAAAAGTATTAAAATGAACAAGTTGCTTCAAATTTTTGCGTTTCCCATTTTGGTTTTAGTGGTTCATGCTATCTTGGTTTTTTTTCAAGCCTATGCACTGTTTGATTGGGTGGATATTCCCATGCACTTTTTGGGCGGAATTGCAATCGGAAACAGCTTTTTTTTGCTTTTGAAATTGTGGCAGCAGCAAGGTTTTTTGGGAAAAACCGATTCTAGGGTTTTTTTGCTGTTCGTGGTTTCTTTGGTGGCCTTGATTATTGTGGTCTGGGAGTTTTTGGAATTCGGGGCAGGTCGGCTTGGACTAATGTGTTATCGCCCGGATTTGGTGGATACCCTGCAAGACTTGTTTTTAGGACTCCTCGGTGGAATTCTGGGTGGTTTGATTGCCCATCATTTTTCAAAAAAGAATTAGTGAATTATACTTTTTTGTAATCCGTTTTGGTGTCAACGATTTTTCCATCAATGGTTGTATAGACCTGTCCTTTTGAAACGTGTAAGACAACATTGCTGGAAAGCCGTGTTTGAACCTCTGTTGTAACATTTTTTTCATTATAATGCGCGGTTAGTACGCTGCCCAGAAGCAATGCTTCTCCATTAACAGTGCCTAATTCTTTGGCGAGTTTGCACTCAAAATTTACAATGCACTCTTTTACAAGTGGTGCTGTTACTTTTTGTGCTTTTAATGGAGTCAACTTGGCTTCTTTGAATTCTGATACTCCTTTTGGAAAGGGCTTGGCAGTTATTGCAATCTTGGACGCAAGATCAATAGTGGGAAGGGCAAGCACAAATTCTTTGGTTTCTATAATATTCCGGTAGGTGTCATGCTCTTTTTCAGCGCCAATCAAAAACTGGTTGTTATACAATTTGATTACGGCAGAGTGCGGTGCCAAATTTTCATTCCCTTTCTTGTCCACCGTAGAAATTAAAACAACAAGCCTCGGGGGAAACAACCAAAATGCTTTTTCAAGATCCATTGTCCATCACTGCTTTAAAACACTATTTCAATAACCTATTTTATCCTGTGTTTGCAAGAAATTTTAGCTATTTGGTAGCGTTGTAATTTCTTTTTCATTGAATTGGCTAATTAATACTATTATCGCCCAACTCGCTATGGTTACGGTGGTTATTGTAATTCCAAGGAGAATATCTATTCCCAGGTTTTCTCCAATCAGGAATAGCTCTCCGTTCCACAGATGATCTACTATTCCAAAGATTGCGCCACCAGACAACAACAAGGTTAACCACGAATGTGCTAAACTGTTTTTCCCGGTTTTATGTTTTTTTCTTAACACATAGTGTATAATAGCAGCAACAGCTGGAATCACATAACAAACCATTTAATCCCCCCTATATAATCATGACAAAACACATTTAATCTTTTAAAGATTGTTGCTATTTCTTTCAAGTTTTGCGCTTGTCGGGATTCGAACCCGGGTCAGAAGCTCGTTCCGCGCGTTTTCGACCGCGCATGCCGAGATATGTGGGGATTCTTTGAATCCCGAATACTATTTTTTGCCAGCTTTTTTTCTAAAAAAGCTGTTGGGAAGCTTTCATCCTACCACTAGACTACAAGCACTTATTTTTTTCTAAACGGTTCTAGTTGAGAGTGCGGTCCTGTTAGAATGCATTTTGGGGGATTAATTTCCAAGTCTAGTTTGGAAATGCGAATCGTGGCTTGAAAGGGATTTTGCTTGGCTTGTTCTAACAATGAATCGAAAAGGGGCTCTAGTTTTTGTTTTGGAACAATAAAGGTTCCCGTCTTGGTTTTTTCGTTTAATTCTTGGGCAAGGCTTTCCAAAAAAGATTGTTGGTTACAATCAATCACGATTTCTTGGGACTCGAGTTGATTTAGAATTGGTTTTAGTTTTTCGAGTGAATTGGAATCAAATGCTAGTTCAACTGAATCCTTAAAATCGAGTTGTTGTAGGGTTTCGATTTGTTTGCCAAGGATTTCTTGGAAATAGTTTAGTTGGTGCGAGCGTTTTTTGAGTTGTTCATTGGTTTTTCGTAGTTCTTCAATAGAGAACTGGGTTGCGTTTTTAGCAGCTTTTAAAAGATCAGGATCGGCTTTTCCCCTTTCAATCAAGACCGCGAGTTGTTCTACAATGGAATCAATGTTTTGAAAACTGTTTTTGGCTTGAATGGTTTGATTCAATTTTAATAATAATTTGTTTTTCATTTCAGAGTGAATTTGGACTTGGCCTTTTTCTGTAGCAAAAAAACGGTTTTCTTTTCGTTCCACTAGTCCAATGGCGTTCATGTCTTTAATGGCCCTGCTTAGCGCCGCTCGGGCAGAATTCACGCTCCCATAATTTGGCGTGATTTTGGATAGTAAGGTATTATACTCTATTCCGGGCGCCTGTTTGATAATTAACAATATCGCGTTTTTGGCAGTCATGTTAAGAAAGAAGAGAGAAGCATTAAAAAATCCAAGTGCTTTAGGATTTGATTTCTGCTTTTTTCATGCGCTTGGGAATTACAAATGGTCTTTTTTGCTTGCACACACTGCATTCTGCCACAAAATTGGGTTTTTTGTTTTGTTTTTTGATGGTAGCGGGAAACTTGGTTTTTCCCCCATAGCCTTTTTTGTGCTTTTTTTCCATTTTTCGCGTGCCCCTGCTTTTGGTGCGGGCTTGGCCTGACTTGAATTGTTTGAGTTTGTGCGGGGTGTGCTTATTGCACTTGCGACAATAGGTGGAAATTGTTTTGGGAATATTCATCAAAAAAACCTCAAAAATCGATTGAAAAAAGCTTCTATTAGAGAATCTTAATCTGGAAAGGTATTAAAAGGCATATTATTGGGGATTTTTCGGGGTATTGAGCAGAGCGAGATAGCCCTTGCAATTTGGTACCGTGGTAGAAAACGCGCCTCGAAATCGGGAAAAAATAATCAAGATTTTGTCGGGCTATCGAAGATAGCCCTTGCATTTCGGTACTCCCGATCGAAATCGGGAAGTGTTAAAAACTCCAATTGCCTTTAACTATTAAAAAAACTAGGAAAAATAGGGAATTGGCTTTATATGTTCAAAGAGTTTGTACGGGTCTTTTTTAGTGTTGTAAGGAGT
>JAHJAQ010000039.1 GCA_018813975.1 Microcaldota archaeon | reverse complement strand
TCTTTTGGCTAGTGGTGCGCCGTTTTTGGCGTAACTGCATTTTTCGAGTGCTTTGAAATAGGTTTTTTTTTCTTTTGTTTTGATGTCAATCATGGCGTATTTGTTTTTGTGTAATACAAAGTTCATGGTTAGTCTGGCGGTTCTTCCGTTGCCATCCTGAAATGGGTGGATGGAAACGATTTTCCAGTGTGCCCATGCTGAAAGTTCTAGCGGGTGTAATTTTTTTTTCAGTTTTTTGTAGTCGCTAATGAATTGTTTCATTTCGCGCGGTACTTCGTGTGGTTCTGCCAATTTGAAGCTGGAGCCTCGAATATAATTTGTTTTGGTTTTGTATTTTCCGGCGATAAACGGTTTGGTGTCTGAAAAGTATTGTTTATGGATTTCGAGCAAGAATTTTTCGCTAATCTCTTTTTTGTATGCTTTGACGAATTGGAGTGTTTTTTGGCAAGCCTTGGCTTCGAGCACGTCGTCGAGTGATTTGTTGGGTGCGATGTCTTCGGCAAGTAATAATTCGACTTCTTTTGGGGTTAAGGTTGAGCCTTCAATGGAATTGGTGTTGTATACAAAGGCCATGACAAAGTTTTGGTCGAATTGTTCTTGTACTGTTGGGTTTTCGGCCTGATAGCGTTTCCAGAATTCAGAATTGATGCTGTTGACTTGTTCGATTTCGGGTTTGGTTAAATAATGAAAACCGTGCAAACGGCTCTTTTCTTTTTCAATCTTTTTTTCAAAGTCAGCCAGCAATGCTTGTAGGTTTCGTTCAGAAGGATGCTGGTTTCCAAGGTATTGCCGGATTTGCTTTCGCTCTCCAGTGGCAAGTTTAAGGTTTTCCACCAAATAATAGTATGTTTTGTTTTTGCGCTTGGATTTTGCCAAATAAGCCATAGAATTGTGTTACTCAAAACAGTTTAAAAAACCATTAGTGGCACAGTAAAAATAGTAACACCTTTCTTTGGAACGTCTTCTTACCCAACAAACGTTAACCCCCTAAATCAGAGAAAAAATTCCCTTGGCAGAAGATGCCGTTTTTCCAAGCAGTCAAAGATGGACTTAGCGCTAATACTATCCATAACTCTTTAATCCTAACTTTTCCCTACTGGGCGTTATATCTCCCTCTAATTTAATCATCAATTTTATTAATTAGAATAGGATAGTGATAGCGGAAGTGATGGTTCAACAGTTAGGGGCTATTTACTTTTGTTTGATAGTCTCCGGGCTAAAAATTTTCTTTTGCAAAAGCTAGTTGTGTTTTGAGGGGTGTTCCATATCCTCTCGAGGATCAAATTCGATTGTAAATGCGAGTTGAACGGCTTTACAGAATTCGCGTGGGTGTTCTCCAATATATTTAGTGTCTTTTGCCCGAGAAACAATATCCTTATACACGTCTTTTAACATATTTGCGATTCTGGGATTGTCTCTTCCTTCTCTTAGGTATTTTGCTTTTTTTCCTTTTTTTAAAGCAGCTCTGTACAGTCTGGCTAGTTCTCTGACTGCTCCAGTATCTCCTTTTCGACCAGCAATAATCATGTTAAAAGAAATAGTGTGCGGATGAGAGTTAATGGTAACCCGCTCATATTCGCGGGCATCATCGTGCCGAATCGTTATAATTGCTTCGTTTATATCCATGATGGTTTCAACAATGCTTGGATTAAAGCCTTTCAATTTGTCTTGGATGGCTACACGAAGATTTGTTCGAATGTTATATGCTGCTTCTCCGCTAACTATAAAATACGGCCGGCCCTGAACGGGTAATTCCTTGCTTTTCTTTTGATACCATCTTTTTCGCTGAGAGGGCTTTTTTCGAAAATGTTTTCTAAGTCCTTTTGGCGGACGCGGTACAAACTCAACAGGCATTCAAAAATAATGGTTCTATTTCCATTTAAGGATTGCCTTGATAACACTCAAACCAGACAAAAGAGGCTATTTTGTTATGTTTACGTTTTGCTGGTTGTAGATAGACTTTAAAGAACTTTTTGTGTGATTCAAAAGGGTTTACATGAGGGAAATTCCGATAGGACTATCATTTGATGATGTACTAATTGTGCCCAGAAAGTCTCCCGTAAAATCCCGAAAAGATATTAATCTTCGAACAAGACTATCCAAAAACATTTCACTCAACATCCCCCTGATTTCTGCGAACATGGATACTGTTACAGAATCCAAAATGGCGATTGCCATGGCCCAAAACGGCGGACTGGGAATTATCCATCGCTTTTTACCCATTGAAACCCAAGTCTACGAAGTAGCAAGAGTGAAACGATCGGAAAGTGTTTTTATTGAAGATCCTTTGCGCATTGCACCGGAAAAAAATTTGTTGGATGCCAAACATATTATGGAAGAAAATGACATTCACAATGTATTAGTGGTAGGGCCTTCCAATCAATTAGTGGGAATTATTACCCATCGCGATTTGTTGTTTGAGGATAATCTAAACCAAAAAGTAGAAAGCGTTATGACCAAAGACGTGATTACCGCTTCCAAAGGAACGAATGTAGAACAAGCAACTGAATTATTAAAAAAAAATCGGCTCAAAAAGCTCCCCCTAATAGATGAAAAAGGAATTTTGTGCGGCTTATACACTACCAAAGACATTTTGAATTTGCGTCATTCTAACGGAGCTGCTAAAGACCAAAAAGGAAGGCTTTTAGTAGGAGCGGCTGTCGGAGTTAAAAAAGATTTTTTGGAACGCACGCAAAAGTTGTTGCAAGCAGGAGCGGATATTATTGTAGTGGATATTGCCCATGGTCATTCGGACTTGGCGATTGAAACCGTAAAAAGCATTAAAAAAGAATTTGGAAATGTAGAAGTAATGGCTGGAAACGTTGCCACTAAAGAAGCCACACAAGATTTGATTGCGGCTGGCGCCGATGTCATTAAAGTTGGCGTGGGACCTGGTTCTAGTTGTATTACGCGCATTGTAACAGGATCGGGTGTTCCCCAAATAACCGCGATCTTGGATAGTGTGGAAGGCGCGGGTGACATTCCAATTGTAGCTGATGGGGGACTCAAAAATTCTGGGGATATTGCCAAGGCCCTTGCAGCGGGTGCTTCTACTATAATGAGTGGAAATTTTTTCATGGGAACCGCGGAAACACCTGGACTAGCGATTTTGAAAGGCGGTCAAAAATTCAAAGTATATCGCGGCTCTGCTTCTTTTGGCGCTGCGGCAAGGCGAAGAGAACGCGAATATGGCGAGTGGGACCAAGAATTGGAAAACGTAGTGCCGGAAGGCGTTGAAACGGTTTTTCCTTATAAGGGATCGGTACGCGATATTATCCACCAATTATTGGGTGGATTGCGTTCTGCCATTAGTTATGGTGGTGCCACGAACATTTCTGATTTTCAACAAAACGTTGAATTGGTGCGAATGACCCCTGCTGGCTTTCGAGAGAGTAATTTTCACGACATCTAGTTTTAAAAAAGCATTTTTTCTTTTTGTTAGTGCATGGATTACGTAAAAGCTGTTAACCCAGAACCACAACTAAAGCGTTCTTTGGGATTATTCTCCACTACTTTGATTGGCATTGGAATCATTCTTGGCGCGGGCATTTACGCTTTAATTGGGGAAGGCGTGGCAGTAGCGGGTGCGAATGTTTGGATTTCTTTTTTGGCGGCTGCCATTGTTGCTGGTCTAACTGGTTTGGGTTATGCAGAATTATCTTCGATGTATCCCAAGGCCGGTGCAGAATACAATTATGTTAAAAACGCGTTCTCCAAAAAATGGGGCTTTTTGGCTGGCTGGATGATTATTGTTTCCGGTTTTATTGCAATTTCAACAGTTGCCTTGGGTTTTGGCGGTTACTTTCAAGCGTTCACTGGTTTTCCCTTGTTAGCAAGTGCCATGGGAATTGTAATTTTGAGTGCAATTGTGGTTTGGATTGGCGTAAAACAATCCGCGTGGATTGGCGGTTTTTTTACGTTAATTGAAACTGCGGGATTATTGTTCATTATTTGGTTGGGGATTTCTTTTTTTGGAACCCAACCACTAATCGATTTTTCGATTCCTATTACAAGTGTGCTTGCGGGCGGTGCTTTGGTTTTTTTTGCGTTCATTGGTTTTGAGGATATTGTCCGAATGAGTGAAGAAACCAAAAAACCGCGCAAAACTATTCCGCGTGCGATAATTTTGTCTATTATTATTAGTTCAGTATTATATATTTTGGTGGCGATTGCCGCGATTTCTATTGTTGGTGCAGAATCATTGGCTGATTCTAGTGCGCCACTAGCGGATGTAGCGGGAGTCGCTCAAGGTCAGGAATCTTTTTTAGTGCTTTCCATAATTGCTTTGTTTTCTACGGGAAACACGGTGTTATTGTTTTTGCTTGTGGTTTCTAGAATATTGTATGGTATGGCGACTGAAAAATCCTTGCCGTCTTTTTTTGGTAGCATTAATAAGCGTTCTTCTCCGGGCCATGCGGTTTTTGCCACGGGTTTTTTTGCGTTATTATTCTTGTTAGTGGGTAGCATTGGTTTTGTAGCAAACATTACTGCGTTTTTGTTGTTCGTGGTTTTTATTATTGTGAATCTTTCGGTTATTCGGTTGCGCCTACAACAACCCAATTTGGAAAGACCGTTTAAGGTTCCTCTTTCCATTAAAAATATTCCACTGCTCCCCGTGCTGGGTGTTTTAACCAGCTTGGTTTTACTTGTGAGCATGCCATTGGAAGTAATTGGATTGGGAATCGCTATTATTGTTGTGGGTGGTTTGTATGGCTGGAAAAAGTTTTCCCAAAAAGAATTAGCTGCGCCATAGTTTGAATGCGTGAGGTAAGAATCCGAGCATGCGCGGGTTTCTCAACAATTTTGGAATGAATTTGGTGGGAAAGTCCATGTTTCCTTCTTCTTGTAAGAATTGTTCTACATTGGCTTTTTTTAGTTTTTCAAATAACTTGTTAATTTCCTCGTCTTTTAAACTGGAAAGATAATTGTGAATTTTCCAGTGCAAGTCAAGGTCTTTTTTGATGTCTTGTGTTTTTTTGTTATAATTGTCTAATGGTTTTTTGTGCACCACGTGTTCAAAGATACTTTCTCCTGCTTTTTGGCCTGCTAGGCTTGCCATGACCACGCCCCCTCCAGTATTATGTAGGAGAATAGGGCCGATTCCTCCAACGAACATGTTGGTTTCGGGGATTTCAACATCAAATACTTCTCCGTGGCTTGGTTTTACTTTTCGGATTTGCTTGATTTTCAAGAACGCTATTTTAGAGGCGGAAATATTATGGATAAATTGCTGGCACGCATTTTTTGTTTGCATTGTTTGGGTGGCTGTTCCAACTCGTGTGAGTGCTAGGTTCTGATAGGCGCTTATGCTTGGTCCAAATTCTTGATATATTTCTTTTTCATAGTGCTGGTTGGACAGGTTTTCTACCATCACTTTTGGGAGCGTAATGGTTTCTCGTTCTACGATATTTTCAAGGAATTCCAGCAGTTCGACTTGCTTTTCTGGAAAAATAGTGGATAGCGTTAAAAGGTCACTTTTTTTAGAGAAACTTACCTTGTAACCTTGGCTTTTTCCAATGCGTTGATTATTCCAGTAGCGTATTCCAGTCGAGAATTCTTCGATTGATGGGAACAAGTCTAGTTGGAGTGCCAATATGACGAGGTCGCTGGCCAATTTTCTGCTGACTGTTTTACAACTAATTTCTGCACTCCAGTTTTTTCTGTTGTCGCATTTTCGTATTCGAATTGTTCCGTCTCCGCGTAAGTACCCTTTCAAAAATTCTATTTTTAAGTGGTCTGGGACATTGAATATAATATATGGAACTTCTTTTGTTTTGGCTGTTTTGCCTCCTTTAACCATTTCTGAAAACAGTTTGGCCAGTAATTGACCGCCAAAATAAAGTTTTATGCCGTTTGTTTGGTTTGTTATTGGGTTTTTCTGCATTTGCTTATTGATAGATACATTAAAAGTTTGTTTGATACAATGAATGGCATCTGTAACAATCCCTTTTTTCATATCGTTTATCCCAAAACTTAAACTAATCTTTTTTTCAGTAGCAGAACTCCCTTCCGCGATATAATATCCAACTAATCGGCATAATTCAGGGGTTATGGTTATTATGCTTGGAATCCGAATAGTAGAGTTTTCGAAAGAGAGCGTCACGTTATTTAATGGAATGTCCTTTTCAATGAAGATGGATAATGGAACGGTATCGTTGCTCCAATATTGGGAAAGGCGTTTTTTTGGAACTTCGGTTGATTTTTTGAAAAGCAGATTTTTTTGTCCTTTGACATTAATTTTTTTTGCGATTCTTAAAAGAGAGGGGTTTTCTTTTATTGTTTTAATAATATCAATTTTTTCGATCGAAGTGTTGTTCGGGACTTTAAGCACTAACGGCAATGAGTCTTGTCCTGAAACCAAATCAACAACTTTTTTTTCTTTAAACTTGGCTCTTCCGGCAACCATAACACTGTGAGAGGCGGTTGCTTTTACTCGGTACCCTTTTTCTAATATGATTTCGTATAATTCTTCGTCTATCGGGTGTTTTAACACAGATCGAATGCTTCTCATTTGGGGCTTTTCTCCCCCTATAGTGGGTGAGAATGCTTTTACTAACGAATTGGGATGGCCAACGGTTATTTTGGGCTTTTTTCCAAAAACCGCTTTTTGAGGAGTCTGTTCGAGTTTCTGGTTCACTACTTCGCCAATTCGGACATTTTTTAGCAAGCCGTTTTCCTCTATTAAGATGGGTTCTTCAAAATCAATGCTAGTGGCTTTGGTTTGAAAAGCCGCATCCCCAACCAATAATTTGTTATCCGCTACCAAGTTGTCTAATGGCTTTCTACAGGGGATCAAAAAACTGCTTTCTTCTAATACGTCAATATCTAGTTTTTTTTGTTGTACAAAAGCATCAAATTGTTTTTTAGGATTCAATCCGGTTTTGCATCCCAATCCAATGCGCGCGTTGTTCTTATTTTCGGGAATAATCCATCCAAAAAAGTTCCAAGCAAATCCGCCAAAGTATAGTTCTACAAAGTCCGGGTCAAAGATTCCGGTTGCTTTCACTTGAAATGAGTGAATAAAATCATTCATGGTTGATTGAATGCCCATTAAATTGCGTGTTTTGGAATTGGGGCCATCGCTTCCAACCACCTGCGATGCTTTTAGAATCTCTCCTCTGCCTCTCGATTCCAAGAACAAAGTATTTTTGCGAATATCAATTAAGCGCGTGTTTAAGCGAATATTGGCACCGCTTTTTTGGGCTGTTTTGGCGAGTAGGGCATCTAGTTTACTACGATTAATCAGATTGGCAATTGGTTTGCTTCGTTCAATCGTTAGTACGCTGTGATTGGGGGAAAAAATGTGTGCTCCGCGAATTTGGTTTACCAAGCATTCTTCAACAGGTAAATCGGCTTTTCGGCTTCCTTCAATGCTAACCAATCCAGAACAGTTTTCAGGCAAGCCAATTTGACTGTGTTCTTCAATAACCACACAATCCAAACCGTTTTGGCTGAGATGCGTGGCTGTTTTTAAGCCGCCAGGACCGCCCCCTACAATTGCAATGGTATTTGGATTCATACTAGTATGAAAGAAATGGAAAAAAGCATTAAAAAAGAATCCTGTTTTAGGCTTTGCACAGTTATTCAATTATGCACATTAATTTGAGGTGTACGGGATTGACTTGGAGGTTGATTATTCAAAAAAAAGGTATTTAATCCAAAAATAATGGTTTAAATAACAGCAACGCGTGTGATTATTATGGTTATTCGTCCAAATAAGCCAATATTATTTGGCATAGTGCACTCTCATACAGATATTGATACAGGAATGGAACAATTCAAGATTCTCCTTAAAGGTAGGAAATTTGCATATATCGAATTAGCACCTAAGTTCGTGAACCAAATTCTTACACGACAAGAGTATCACCAGTCACCAGATATAAGTGCATATCAGCGTTTAGTAGTAGAAGCAAACAAAGCTGGCTTGAAAGTCATTGCATTGGATAAGGATGACACCTACAAAAGAGCGGAGAAAGCCCGACAAGAGCGTGGCTTGAAAGCATGTTACTATGAAACATTTGATAAACGCGAAAAAAAATGGTGTGAAATGCTACGTAACACTGGAAACAATTCCATTGCAGTAATGCACCCAGTTCACGCCGTAGAAATAGCAAAACTATTAAAACTGCCAGAAGAAAACATTTTTGGAAGAATCAAGGAATATTTCAAAGTTAAATTTCACTCAAAAGTAGCCGACTCTTCCAGATGGTTTGCTGGAATTGAAAGAGAAAGAATTGAAACACAAAGACTTGAAAGAAGAAGAAAAAAAGCAAGAGATCGAATGAAAAGACAACCCCGAAAATAATTATTGTGCAAAATTCTTTTCTACGCAACAATTCAAGATTTAGAACTATTTAATGTGCAAAGCCTGTTTTTTTACTCGTTGATCTGGTGTTTTAGCCAGTCTACGCGCAAGTGTACTGCCCTAGCAATGTCTTGTTTGGAATCCAATAATTCAAGTTTATTGGCCAATACATTGTCTCCCACAGATCTTCTAACCCATGCACTAAAATCATCACGGCTAGGGTTTTTGTGAAATACAAATGTAGTGTCATCCATTTCCTGGAGAACCGCATCCAAATCGCACAATCCTTTTACCGTGACCCCATTTTTTAGTTTTAAGCACAAGGAAGGATGTCCTGCTTCTCTTAGTAATACCGTGGCACAATCGGGTCTTCTAGATTGTAATAACATCTTGTTTGGATTGCTCCCAAAAAGGCCTGTTAGTTTTGTTTTCCAAGTGCCTTCATGGGCAATGGGTTCTTTTTTTTCAGTTGTTTTTTCTTGAATTTCTTTTTGTTTTTGGGTTACTGGTGCGAGTATGGTTTTTCCCATAGTGCTTTCAGTAGTGCTAAGAGTTTTGGGCGTTTCTGGCTTTGCTTCCTTAAATTTTTTCATGGCCGATTCTAGGGTTTCTTCTTGTCCAGAAAATTCTTCCATGGCTTTTTCAAATGGATCCTCTCTTCTTCTGGAACGCGCTTGCACGCTTTTTTCTTTTAGATTTGAAACACGTCCTTTGAGTGAATTGTGCACGTTTCCCAAATGCAAATAGGGTTTTTCTCTTTTGCCATTTTGCCATGCTAATGCAAGTATAACAAGAATAACAACAATTCCAATAATAATTGGGGTTGCCAACAAATCCGTTAAAAACGCAAATCCTAGCGGGGCTGCTGGAACCAATAAGGCACTGTTTTCTTCTAAGCTATCTGCTTTTACAACAAGTGGCGCGGTTTTAAAGGGGGCTAAATCAGGTGATGCAAGCAATGCTTGTATTTCTTCTTCAGAAAATGCTTTTTGAACGCCATACCCGAGTTCTCTTTCTTCATTGGCTTGTAAACCAGTTATATTCCATTGGAGCAAT
>JAHJAQ010000038.1 GCA_018813975.1 Microcaldota archaeon | reverse complement strand
TTTTTTTTCTGGTTTTTTGTCCGCCATGCTTATTCACTCTATTATTCTTTTTTTTCTTCTGGAACTGGCTTGGTTTCTTCTTTTGGTGCTTCTTTAGGAGATTCTTCTTTTTTACTTTCTTCTTTTGCTTCAGGTTTTTCTTCTGGCTTGGGTGCTTCTGCTGGGGCAGGTGCTTTTTCTTCTGTTTTAGCCCCTTTTTTGCCGGGTTGTACTTTTTCGCCCCGATCTCTTCCCATTAAATGTTTTGATTCAGTTTGTTCCAGTGCTTCTCTTGTTTCATACACGCGTGCCCATGCTTTGTTTTCTTGGATTCCAAATGGTTGTTCTATTTTTTGAATGCTCACAAATTCTGGTTTGGTGTTAAGGGTTTCTGCAATTTTTTGGAGCAATTTTTTTCGAGATGGGGTGGTGGGGGTGTCGCTGATTGTGAATTCGATTTCTTCTCTTTTTAACAAGCGATTTACTTTTTTGTTCAAAATTTTGACTTGCATGGTTTTTCACTCTTTTATCGACTTAGTAATAGGGCATGTTTGCCGGTTTGTTGGATTCCCATTTTTTTGGCGATTTCTGATTTTTCAGGGTCTAAAATAAGCACATAGCCTCTCCAAAAAGTAGTGAATTGGTTGTTATCACAGCTTGGGCATTTTTCTGCTTCTGCCACGATTTTGCGGCAATTCCTGCACGCTTTTTCTGCGGTCATTGTTTTTTCTCCTTTGGTTTGGCACCTTTGGCTGGCGGGGTTTTGCCAGTAGTCTCGGCTTTTTTCTTTTCTTTGACTGCTTTTTCATCAATTTTAAACCATTCTTCTTTTCCCAATCCTTGTTGGCGCATGGTTAATCCTATTTTGCTGTTTTGAACCGAGTTTTTCAGGCTACAGGTTACAATGCGTGCAAGAACACTATCATCTACCGCGAGTTTTTTCTTAGAATCTCTTCCAGCAAAAACCGCGTTTTTAGCATCATAATTAATATAATCGTCCATGATTTGACTTACGTGCACCAATCCTTCCATGGGCCCGATTTTGATAAAAGCACCAAATTCTGTTACCTCTGAAACACTTCCTGCAATGACTTCCTGGATTTCCGGCTTGAACACCAATACATCGAACGTGGATTCATAATAAGCTGCGCCATCACCCGGCACTACTTTTCCTTCTCCCACTTCACTTACTTGGGTTACTGCAACCACAATGCCCAGTTCATCATCTACAATTCCCTCGTATTCTTGTTGGGCAATCTTTAACACGGCCGCTTTTAGGTCTTCTCGAAATTCTTTTGGGGGAACACGAACCATATCTTTTACAGTGAATATGCCATACACGTTTTAGTCCTCCACAATGTCAAAATAATTTTTTCCACGCAATTCTAATACAGTTCCTTTTTTTTCACGAATTTGTTTTTTGAGTTTTTTATCCAATGATAGAATGGCAAACCCCTGTTGCGCTAATTTTATTAGTGCTTTATCAGCATTGGATGCCATTACTTTTTTTTCTTTTATTCCAAACAATTTTTTTTGTTTTTCAATAATCCTTACTTTCTTGCCTAGTTTTTGGTTTTTGTTGGCTAGTGCTTTGAGTTCTTGGTTGACTTGAACAGGCACTACTATTTCAACATTGTTTTTCCATTTTTCTCGAATTTTTTCAATGGCCATTGGCTTTTCCAATAAAATGTTGGTGTCCAACCCAATTTTTTTAATTGCAAACGCCATAAGCGGCTAGCCTCCAACCGCTTTTTTGATGCTTGCTAATCACGACTTTTTGGTCTTTTTCAACGGTAACGGAATTTTTCAATACAATATCAACGGTTTCTTTAGCTGTTTTTATAATGGTTCCAACACTCGTGCTAGTCCCAATCGTGATAACAACGGTTTCATTCATTTTTAAGCCGGTAGAAGCGCCTTCTATTAATCTCTTGAAAGGGAACAGTTTTAAATGTAATTTAGTGACTGGCGGGGGCAAGGAGTCTGCTGGGCCTACAATTTGGCCTTTCATTTGATCATTCTTGGTTTCATTGGGATCCAATACTGTTCCAACTGCCACCAATCCGCCGGGAAATGCTTTTTTTACCAGTCCAAAACTTGTGTGAATGGCAGTTACTGTTGTTTCGATCGGACCTTTATCAAGGCCTGGCGAGACCTCAATGGTTTGTCCTTCTTCTATGCTTCCCTGAATAATGCTTCCGCCTAAAACACCGCCTTTGAGTTGTTCTAGACTGCATCCTGGTTTGTTGGTGTCAAAAGACCTTACCACAAACATGCGCAAGGACAAGGAAGGATCTTTTTTTGGGGTTTGAATTTCTTTTTCAAGGGCTTCAATCAACAAGTCAATATTTACGTTAAAATGCGCGGCTGTTGGAATCACAACGGAATTTTCAAATCCACGTTCTTTCAAAAAAAATTGGATTTGTTCATGGTTTTTAAGGGCTTGTTCTTTAGAAACCAAATCTACTTTGTTTTGGGCGACCACGATTTTTTGGATTCCCGCGACTTTGAGTGCCATTACATGTTCAATCGTGGTGGATTGTGGGCATGGTTCATTAGCTGCGATCACTAGAATGGCCCCGTCCATGAGTGCAGCTCCGCTAAGAGTAGTAGTCATGAGTGTTTCGTGTCCTGGTGCATCTACAAAAGAAACTCTGCGTAGTTCTTTGGTGGGCTTGTTGCACTGACCACAAATCGCTTGGTTGGTATAGCGTTCAGATCCTTTGCACTGTGTGCATTCAAAGAAAATCGCGTCTGCATATCCCAATCGAATGGAAATACCGCGTTTTATTTCTTCGGAGTGGGTGTCTGTCCACTTTCCTGTTAGGGCTTGTGTTAGGCTGGTTTTGCCATGGTCTACATGCCCCACCATTCCAATGTTTACTACTGGCTGTTTCACAGTCACTGGTTTGGCTGTTTTTTTTTGCGAAACCGTTTTGACTGGTTTTGTTTTCGTTTTTTTAGCTGAAATGGTTTTTGCACCTCTATTATCCTTTTATTTTTCCTTTGATTTTTTTGGCTTCTTCTGCCATGCTGTCATCTCCAACCGCGGCCAGCGATTTGGCAACCATTTCTTCTTTGACACTCTTTTTGGGTTCTTCTTTTTTAGGTTCTTTTCCAAAGATTTGTTCTATTTTTGTGGAACCGTTTTTGGTAATCACTAGGTTTACTTGGGCAGTGTGGCTTGAAATCGTGTTTCCGCGAACACTTTTTCTTCTTCTTTCTCCTTTCCGAGTTTGTCGAAACCCAATTCCTTTAAATGAAAAAATTTTTTTTCTTCCCAGTCCTATTAGGGATGGGCGCATGGGAAATCCATCGGTATCGCTACCCCCGGTTATTTTGGCTTCAAATCCATTCAAACCAACTTCGTCTAGTTTAATGGTAGCACCAATTTTTTGATTCATTAAAGTAGCTGGAATTTCATCTACTTTTTTGGAATAGGCTTTTTTGGTCTGAGGATCGGAAATACTAATATTCATTCTTTATCTCCTCTTTTTTGTTTGATTTTTTTGATTTCTTCTATTAATTCTTTTTCTTCTTGGGATAATTCTTCTGAAACTTTTTCAAGTTCACTCATATTTTTATGGCTTAAGGATACTATTAATTCTTGGCCTTCTTGGATGTCTTTTCCTACAACAGCGTGTGCCCCTGAAATTGAAATGGCAACCTCGGTATTTTTTTTGGCTTCTTGAACTGCCTTATTTTCGGATTGAATCGCTTGTACCTCTCCGACCTTATTGCCGTTTAGGTGCACGAGATGACAATCGATTTTTAACCTTCCTTCTAGGATGCGAACCCCTACAATTGCGGGCTTGCTATTGCGAAACACGTGATTGGGTAGTAGCTTGATGCGAGCGGGAAAAACAATATTGGTTAGGGTTTTTTGTTTTTCAGCTTCTTGGACTTCTAGCTTCCAAATCGCATAGTCTTCTAATAATTTGTATATAACGTTTTCCTTAAATATGCGCACTTTGTTTTTTTTGGCTTCTTCAATCGCTTCAGGTAATACCTTGACATTGAACGCAAAAACAACGCCTTTGAAAGGGTCTTTTTCTTGAACCGCGTGTGCTTCTATCACGTCTTTTCGTGTTACCTCTCCAACCCTTGCTCGGCGTGGCTTGATTTTTTTTTCACCCAATAATTTTACAAGCGCTTCTAGTGCCCCCAATGTATCGGCTCGAATAATGGGGCCAACAGCATCTTGTTCGATTTCAATTTCTTTTAGTTCTTCTTGAATTTTTTGTTCTTCTTCGTGGTTAATGGCCACAAAAAGGGATGATCCTGCCAATGTGTCTTCTAGATTGGGAGCGGCTACTTTCACGCCAGAAGCCGCGTGCACTATTTTTACATTATTGAATTTTTCTCTGGATTC
>JAHJAQ010000037.1 GCA_018813975.1 Microcaldota archaeon | reverse complement strand
TCTTCTGGCTTTTCAACTTCCACTATTGAAGAAAGCTCATCAAAGAAATGATTGTCCCTTGCAATCAACACAGCGTAATGGTGCCTTGCAAGAACCGCATGAAGAACATCCTTAAAAGGAACTCTTTTCTCTCTTTTTTGCCATTCAGTTCTCGCTTCCGAAATTTGTTCTTCTGCTGCTTTAATATTTTTTATAATGCCCAAAAATGAAGAAAAAATTTGTTTAATTTTCTCTTCGGGGAAATAAACTTTGAGCTCCAGAACAACACTATCCGAAACAAGAACTTTGTAGCCTTTCTTCTCACAGTTTTTCAAAAACTGAAACGCAAATTCTCCAAGCGGTCTTAATCCATCACTTCGGTCTTCAAAAAAATCTCTCCAAATCGCGGTATCTAAATAAAATCGTTTTTTCATACTAAAAAGGGCGTTAAAGATTTTTTAAAACAAGCAAAAGTTCGTAAAACGTCGAACTAAAAAAAGAGTGGTTTGACTATTTTTTCGTTGCTTGACAGTCATTGCCAAAACACGTTACAGAAACCAAATCGCCTTCTTGGTATCCCAAACAAATATCGCCTTCCGTGCAAGTCGCAATATTAGAATCATTGATTCGCAGGACTACTTTTACCGAACGCAAGTCCTGTGAAACAAACTTGTTGACTTGGGTAACGTTTCCATCGAATTGAGACATTTCTCCAAAAACCGGTAAAAGGCCTGGTGAAAAAATCATGGAAATAATAAATCCAATTACAACTCCCAAAATAATGTAAAATAAGGGGTTTGTTTGGCCTCTTATTTTTCGAGAAACCATGGCTTGGCCGTCTTCATCAAAATCGTCTTCTCCTGCCATAAGAAATCATTTCACGTATTGTTATTTTAAAACGATTCGCGCGTCTACTGCCCAAATTCCTTTTTCGTTTGCCATTAAGGGATTAATATCCAGTTCGAGTGGTTTGGTTTTTTCGATCATTTTACTGGCTAGTAATAATATTTCTACTAGTTTTTCTTCGTTTACTTTTGGTTTTCCTCTAAATCCTTGTAATACCTGTTGGTGTTTGATTTCGCGTACCATTTGCAAGGCATCTTTGGCAGTAA
Organism: Microcaldota archaeon; assembly: GCA_018813975.1. Classification (GTDB taxonomy): domain Archaea; phylum Iainarchaeota; class Iainarchaeia; order Iainarchaeales; family JAGVWC01; genus JAHJAQ01. Next base: position 2,813 of record JAHJAQ010000037.1, on the reverse strand, counting down.
TGGGGGGAATACGAATGCTAATATCTTTTAATAATTCAACCAATACACCGCCCAGTCCGAATACTAGGGTTGGACCGAATTGAATATCGTTTTTGCTTCCAATCAATAATTCTGTTCCTTCTATTTGGCTTTGAACGAGTGCTCCTTCAAAACCTGGAATGCGTTGTAATTCATTAAACGCGTGTAATGCGTGTTCTAGGGAACTAATGTTTAATCGAACGGCTTTTTGTTCTGTCTTGTGAATGGCTAGGGGTGAAATCGCTTTGAGGACACATGGAAAACCCGTTTTTTGAGTGGCTGTCTCTAATCGATCAGTCTTGGAAACCATTTCAAAGGGGGCTGTTGGAATGCCAAATTTTTGAAGACTAACTAATGAATCAAAAAGCGATAAGGTAGTGGGCATGCAGAAAACAATAAGAAATCAAATTAAAAAGCATTGTCTTGGATTTTGGGTTGGTATTATTAACCAGTTCTTCCTTGATTGTAAAGTTGGATTTTTATGATAAAAAACCCTAGCATTCAATTTTTGGGAGCTGCTCGTGAGGTTGGCCGGAGCGGTTTTTTGATTGATGCGGGGGATAAATTATTACTCGATTATGGGGTAAAGTTTGGACAAAACAATCAAATCGTTGAACCCTTGCGTCCTAAAACCAATTTGGATGCGATCATTCTAAGTCACGCGCACCTAGACCATAGTGGTAACATTCCAAAGTTATTCACGGATTCTAATTCCCTAACCTATCTTACTCCGCCAACACTCGAATTATCTAATTTGTTGTGGGAAGACTCTCTCAAAATTGCAGGGCATAATGGCGTGCATGCTGGTTTTTCGCGAGACGAGTTGCACCGCATTCATCGGTATAGTTTTCCAGTGGGCTACAAGCGAAAACTACACATTACCCAAGACGCGACTCTAGAATTTTTGGATGCAGGGCACATTTTGGGTAGTGCCATGCCCAAACTTACATTTGGGAAAAACAAGACCTTGTTGTATACGGGGGATTTTAATCCAATGGAAACGCGCTTGCACAATGGCGCTGATTTAAAAGCAGGAAAAATAGATTCTCTTATTATTGAAAGTACGTATGGGAATAGAAATCATCCGCCTCGAAAAGAATTGGAAAAGGTTTTTGCGGAAGGAGTTCAAGATATTATTGATCGGGATGGCTGGGCATTGATTCCTTGTTTTGCGATTGGAAGGGGACAAGAAGTCATTGATATTTTGCGCAGCTATAATGTTGAAGGCGATATTTTTTATGATGGCATGGGCCAAAAAGCAGCGCACATCATGTTAAATCATCCGGATTACTTGCGTGACTCCAAGCATCTGAAAAAATCCTTGAAAAGCGCTTTTTTTGTGCGAAGTATTCGAGATCGCAAAAAAGCCTTGAAAAAACCCTGTATTATTGTTTCTAGCGCGGGCATGATGCAAGGAGGGCCCATTCTATTCTATACCAGAAAACTGCGATTGGATAGTAATTCTAAAATGTTTTTTACGGGTTATCAAGCCGATGGAACCATTGGCAAAAAACTATTGGATACTAAAAAGTTTGTAGAAGAAAAAACCCAATTGGATGTTGGTTTTGAAGTTGAAAAATACGATTTTTCGGCTCATGCTCAAAAAGACGGCATGCTAAAAGCCATTGATAAATGGAATCCGGAAAAAATCTTTTTAGTACATGGTGATGAAGAAATCATGTTTTTTTTCAAGGACTGCATCAAAGAAATGGGCTTCAAAAACGTGGAAATGCCCAAACAAGGCCAAACAATGAAACTGTTTTAGTCTGTGAGTGTTTTAGCGATTTTTTGTTTGAACTTTTGAAAGGCAGGCGTTGCTTTTAGATTTGGATCGCGGGGCTTGGAAAAAGGATTATTGATAACTGCGGTGATCGTAGCAGGCTGTTTTTGGAGAATAAAAATACGGTCTGAAAGAAATAAGGCTTCTTCAATATCGTGGGTAACCAAAATAGTAGTAGGTTTGAATTCTCTTTGCAATTTGAGCAAGTATTGTTGTAGTTGTTGTCGCGTAATAGAATCCAAGGCACCAAAGGGTTCATCCAACAACAATAAAGCGGGTTCTAATGCAAGTGTTCGGGCCAATGCAACGCGCTGTTTTTGGCCACCAGAAAGCAAGTTAGCGAATTGGTTTTTGTGTGCTGTTAGTTTAGTGATTTCCAGCAAATGATTTACTTTTTGGCTTTGAATTTTTTTCGGGGTTTTTTGCATTTTCAGTCCGAACTCAATGTTTTGTTCTACGGAAAGCCATGGAAAAGCAGTGTAATGTTGAAAAACCAATCCAATTTTTCCGTTGGATTGCAAAACGGGTTGGTTGTTTACTAAAATGGTTCCTTGGGTGGGTGCAATCAAGCCTGCTAGCAATCGTAATACCGTGGTTTTGCCAATTCCGCTGGGCCCTAAGATAACCACAAACTCATTGGATTGCACATTAAAATGAAGGTTTCGCAAAAGGGGTTTGAAAGGGGAATCTGGAAAGGCATAGTGAATGCCTTGTAAGCTTACAAACTGTTTTGTTTTTCGCGTAATGTAACTCCCTCCCATCCAAAAAATTTTTGTCGAATCCAAAAAAATGTTTTGTCCGTTACCACTCCTAAAATGCTAATCACTAGAATGGCTGCAAAAATGAGATCGGTTTGCAAATAGCGCTGGGATTGAACAATTAAATGGCCTAATCCGCTGGAAGCTGCAATTATTTCTGCAGTGGTTAAATAGCTCCATGCAATGGCAACGGAAAGTCGTAGAGCATCCAAAAGGCGCGGAGCAGTATAAGGAATAATTACAAACCATACCAGTTG
>JAHJAQ010000036.1 GCA_018813975.1 Microcaldota archaeon | reverse complement strand
CTCTTTTTCCCTTCAACATAGTACTGATTTTAGTGAATCAACGCGAAATAACCGAGATTTTGGGAAGCTGGCTTGCGATTAGCGTAGCATTTGCCTGGATTCTCCAAAACCCTTTGCCCGGCCAAACTTTGGCCCAAAGCTTTTTGCCGGCCCTGCTTATTTCTTTAGTAGCGGTTGGAACGGGATTCATTTTTCATGAACTCGCCCACAAGTACATGGCGATTCATTATGGGGCGCGTGCCGAGTTTTTTGCCTGGCCCATGGGATTAGCCATTGCATTGTTACTAGCATTTTCTGTTGGATTTATTTTTGCAGCACCCGGAGCCGTTTACATCTTTGCTAGGCACTTAAGCAAAAAACAAAACGGAATTATTTCGGTTGTCGGTCCGATTGTAAACATTATTCTTGGCGGATTGTTTTTGCTGTTTGCTTTTTTGGTGTTACCCACCAAAAACGATTTTTTGATTACCATGGGTTTTCTAGCAAGCTACATTAATTTTGTGTTAGCGGCCTTTAACTTGCTACCATTCGGTCCGTTGGATGGCAAAAAAGTGTATAATTGGAATCCAATAGTTTGGGCAATTTGCTTTTTCCCCCTGGTATGGATTTACTTTTCATTCAGCAGTTTCATTAGTTTGCTCTTGTAAAAGTGATTAGAATGAACCTAAAAGTTGTTTGCGGTGCACTGGTTGTAAAAGAAAACAAATTTGTGCTAGTACAAGAAGCCCAACCACACTGTTATGGGCAGTGGAATTTTCCCGGCGGCCACTTGGACCAAGGAGAAGATGTTTTTACCGCAGCCATTCGAGAAGTAAAAGAAGAAACCAGCTTGGACATAAAATTAGACGGGCTTATTAGTCTGTATAAATACAAGAATTCAAAAGGAGAAAATGTGATTAGAATAACTTTTAAAGCAACAATTGTTGGCGGAACATTAAAAGTGGCTCAAGGAGAATTGTTGGATGCGAAATGGTTTTCGTTTGAAGAATTCTCTAAACTAAAAGACAGCGACCTTAGAGAAAAAGACATGCGAACCACCGTAAAAAATTATAAAACAAAGCCGCTGATTGATCTAAATCTAATAAAAAGCATGGATTTTTGAAATAGCGATGAGGTTCTGTAAGAACCTCGATCTATTTTTTCGCGAGCCTTTTTAAAAGGCTCATTCGATGTAACTTGGTTTGAATTCTTTTTGGTGTACTTTGAATTCCGCATATGCTTCTTCGGTTTCGGAAGAAATCGTGGGAACCATTTTCTTTAAGGCAGCATCAAAATGTTTTTTTTCTACTGTTGTAGCTTTCATTTTGCTTTCTTGCAATGCATCTAAGGCAGCTTCTTGAATTAGTCCTTGCAAATCCGCTCCAGAAAAACCTCTGGTTTGCTTGGCTAACTCTTCCAGCACCACGTCTTTTCCAAGGGGAACGTCTTTGGAATGAACTTTTAGAATAGCCAGTCGTGCTTTTTCGCTTGGAGGCGGAATGGAAACGAGCTTGTCAATTCTACCCGGACGCAATATGCTTGGGTCAATCAAATCAGGACGGTTGGTGGCGGCAATAAACACAACATCTTTCAAGGATTCTACTCCATCCAATTCTGTTAATAATTGGTTGACCACGCGGTCCCCCACACCAGAATCGCCAGTAGAACCCCTTCGAGAAGCAATCGAATCAAACTCATCAAAAAAAACAATGACAGGCGCTACTTGCCGTGCTTTCTTGAAAATGTTTCGAATACCCTTTTCACTATTGTGAGCAAAAATACCCCCAAAACCAGCCACAAAATTTTGACAGGGTTCCACGGCAATATCAAAAACACTTCCAGCATATTCAACTTCTCTAATTTGAGTCACAACATCCCAATAGATATCGGATTCGCAAAGCTTCCACAATTCTCCAAATCGTTGTTTTTGACTATCAACCAGTACAAGCGCTTCGCGAACCTTGTGAACACCAACTGTTTGGTTATTAGGATAGTGCACAAACGCCTCGTTCAAAAGATTTCGAATCTTTTCATTAATAGGAATCACATTACTGCGCTTCCACTGTGTTTGAACAATATACTGATTAAGCAATCCATTTCGCTTTGAGTCAATAAAGCCCGCTGGTTGAAACCTCTTAAGGTTTTCAATACCAAAAATCCGAATCCTAAAGCTAATGCTACCACTCCATTCTTTCTTAGTTTTACAACGAGCCACAATGCCTTGTTTGAGCAACAAGTACAACAAATCATTGGCAAGAGCCTTGCTCACAGTGGTTGCTTCTAGAAGAGTGCTGTGACCATTGCTTTGAATAGTGCCATCTCCACTAAAGTAACCGCGTAAAAAGGCTTGTGTTTGCACATTGGAAGAGGTAAACAAAAAGGGAGGGATTTTTTTTCTAAAAGCACCAGACTCTAAACCCAAACATACAAAAAGATCGTGGAATGTGGTAGAATTAACAATAAAATGTCCTTTCCGCTCTGACCAAGTTAGACCAAGCGATTCAATGTTTTTTAGTAGTTTGCTTCGAATTTCTCGTTCAAACACGGTAAAACGAATCATTTCATTGTTAAAATCCCCTTCTGCCACCCACAAACCCAATAATTCAAAAAACGATTCAGATAATGGAAATAAAACAGGCAGAGAATGACGCGCCCCCTTTCTCGAAATGCGGACACTGGACCAGTCTGGCTTTTGACTTGTTTTTTGTATCAATGCTAAAAAGTCTGAAAGTTTAATTGGCAGTTTTTTGTCTACAATATTATATAAACACTTTGTTTTTTTATGAAGCACTTTTGAAGCAGTTACATACCCTAACTTTTTGATTAACCAGGATATTTGTGGAGTTCTAACAAAATATGCACTTTGGTTGGAAAAAAGTTCTATCAGATTCAAAAAACGGCTCCCAGTAGAAATATTTGGAAGTTTGCTTGGAATAGCAATCACACTCTTTCCTTCCACTAGTTGATTGGCGGTTACTGCTTGAATCTCGTTTTCCACTAGCGAAAAAACCGAGTGTTTGTCCGTAACCCGAATCTTTCGACCTGTTTCAGTGACAAGTTCAAGCATCTTTCCATTCAGTGGGTGCGCGATATAATCTGCGATTTTGGAAAATAAAACGCGGCCGTCATTATCAAAAGTTACAACCTGCAAATCTCTTTTTTCTTCCACAATTTTTCCAATTTGTTCTCGAAAGATTTTTTTACCATCAAACACTAATAATTCTTCGTCAAAAGGAAGGCTTTCCCCCACCCACATAGAAACCAGTTCCGGCCCTTTAATTGAAATAAAGTTGGCTTCGCTTTCCGTTGCAACCGCCCTAGCCAATAATGTTTTGCCACAACCAGGCGGGCCGTACAACAAAACGCCCTTTGGTGGTTTGATGCCCATTTTTTTGAATGCACCGGGATTTTTTAAGGGCCATTCAATGGCTTGTTTTAATTCTTGTT
>JAHJAQ010000035.1 GCA_018813975.1 Microcaldota archaeon | reverse complement strand
TGAAAAGGTTCAAGGCATTTATCGTATTACTCCAAAAACCATTGCCAATGCTTCTAACGCAATTGGAATCATGCACCCTTTGCCCCGCGTAAATGAAATTGCCGTGGAAACCGATGTTTTATCCAATGCATGGTATTTTGAACAGGCTGCCAATGGCATTCCAGTTCGCGAAGCGTTATTGTACTTGTTGCGGGACGTGAAAAAATAATGCCAGAAACCAAAGAAAAAGAAATCAAGTTTCGCTTGACTCCGATTGCTAATGGAACGGTATTGGATCATTTGCCCGTGGGCAGTGCTCCAAAGCTCGTGAACTTATTGGACTTAGATGTTTCTAGTGGAGCGATTACAATCGCTATTAATACTGAGAGCAAGGATGGAAGAGAACGAAAAGACTTGCTGTTCATTGAAAACATGGAACTAACCCCAATTGATTTAGAAAAAATTGGTTTAATCGCGCATGGTTCTACTTGGAATTTGATTAAAAACAAGCAAGTTGTACACAAGCAAAAAATTCCTTTGCCCTCTCAAGTTAAAGGGGTAATGCATTGCCAGAATCCAATTTGTATTACCAATGCCGAACCCATTACCACACAGTTTGTAATTTTAGAAAAGCCATTAGAAGCTGTTTGTTATTATTGCGAGCGCACGATTTCTGAAAAAGATCTTTTATCTTCTCTAAAGTGGGCGAAATGAGTTAACCCGATTCTAGTCTTTTTGAAGGCAAGAACGAACGATTTTTAAAAGCTTTTAGGTTATCCCATTACTATGCATGTTTTTTGGCTGAGCATTTTAAGTGTATTCCTTGTTAGTTTGTTATCGCTCATTGGAATCGCTTTTCTGGCTTTGGGTGAAAAGAAAATCCGAAAGATCTTGTTATATCTTGTGAGTTTTTCCGCGGGTTCTTTGCTAGGCGGTGCTTTTTTTCATTTATTGCCCGAGGCATTTGAAAGCAGTCTGGAATCAATCTGGATTTCCACTAGTGTTTTGCTGGGTATTCTGCTTTTTTTTGTACTGGAAAAAGTGATTCACTGGCATCACTGTCATAATATGAAAGAATGCGAGCACACCAAAGCACTGGGAATCACAAACCTTGTGGGGGATGGCTTGCACAATTTTATTGACGGCATTATTATTGCCGCGAGTTTTTTGGTTGCGATTCCATTGGGAATTGCCACTACTCTTGCCGTGGCTTTGCACGAGATTCCACAAGAAATATCGGATTTTGGTGTTTTATTGCATGCGGGTTTTTCCAAAAAAAAGGCCTTGTTTTTTAATTTTTTATCGGCATTGGGTGCGATCGTAGGGGCTATTTTCGTTTTTTTATTACACGATGTTATTGGCGGGTTGGAATTATTTTTGATTCCTTTGACTGCGGGCGGTTTCATTTATATTGCAAGCGCGGATTTGATTCCGGAACTCCACAAAGAAATCATCCCTCACAAAACAGCTTTACAATTCGTTTTCTTGGTATTGGGAATGATTATTATGGCAGCCATGTTGTTTCTCGAATAAAAAAAGCTTATTAAACCCCGTGCCTTTTGTTCTTAGCATGGAACTTGTCGAGCGCTATAAGAAAAAGTATGCGATTGGTTTAGTGGATGTGAATAATTCGCTCTCCACCTACAATAAGTTTCTACATAATATCGGGGTGGAATCGTCTCTCGAAGAAATTGTACTGCAAATCATAAAGCGCAAAAAAAAAGTGCGAATATTAGATATTGGCTGCGGAAATGCAGGGGTTTTGTGCGACCTCAAAAATTTGTTTAAGGATCGCGTTGAAACCATTGGAATGGATTTAATCGCTTTTTCTCCTCAAAACGCGGATCGCAGTATTATTGGAAATGCCTTGCAAAAACGTTTTCCTGCTCAATGTGACTTGGTTTTTTCTTTTAGGTCTTTGCACGAGATTGGTTTGGCATCTATTTTGGTTTCTAAAGTTTGCAATGGGTTGGCTCCAAAAGGAATGGCTTTTTTGGCTTTTCGCTTACACTCTATTGTAAACGATAAAGTGGAATGGAGCGGAGCAATGCACGAAAAAGACGAACAATTTTTGTTTGATATCAGCCAATTAAAATCTTTTCAACGGTGCAAGGTTTCCGGAAAGCTTTCCAGGGAAGAATTGTCTTCTGGCGAAAAGGTTGTTACCGGCATTTTGATTAAAATAACCAAAGAGGATTCCAAATGACAGAATATGTTCCGGGAAAATGTAATATTGGCAAAATCAATCGTCTTTCCCGGTTTATTATCGGCGTTGCCTTACTGGCTTTTGTCTTGTGGGCTTTTTTTTGGATGAAAGAAACCGGTTTTTCCTCTTTTTTTCGATTGGTATTGTTTTTTCCCTTGTATGGCGGTTTTTTGGGCGTTACCCAAGCGGCCGTGGGTTTTTGTATTTTGAATGCAGAAGAAAAAAAATTTGAATTACGGTGAAAAAATGAACTCTAAAAGAACGTGGGGATTGGTTTCCAATCCAACAGACCAAGAAAAAGATGCGCATCATGCCAGGAGATTAAATAAATTTGTAATCCTTGTTTCCTTAATTGCAACTATTATATTGTTTTTTTTGTGATCAAAAATGGTGCCTGCTCTAAAAGTCGGTTCGAGAAGAACATCAAGAGTAGTTCGTGGGTTAAAACGAAAAGCGTATCGTGTTCGGAAAGTAGCGCGTTCTTGGAGATCTCAAAAAAAGAACTTGCGTCCACTTGCCGAAAAAATAATTGCATCCGAAGTGATTTGGCAACGGAGAGAATTAGAAAAGAAAATGAAAGGAGAGTGGGAAAACTCTATTGGGAAAATAAAAGGAGAGATTATGCGACAACAGCATATCCTGCAACGGGGTTCTGAAACTGAGCGGGTTTCCGCCCATTCTGTTTTGCGCAATTTAGAACGAAG
>JAHJAQ010000034.1 GCA_018813975.1 Microcaldota archaeon | reverse complement strand
TAAAAAAATAAAAAAGGGAATTTGGGTGTGTTTTTAATCACCCAAATAGTCCACAGTGTGTTGAATAACTGTATATGCTATCTTCTGTTGCGAATATCCAGTATCCTGCTCCAGGATCCATGTCGTCATAGTATCCGTAGTCATACCATGGTGGATTGTCTGGTTCCCAGTAGGTTCGTAGTGCACTCCAGCCTTTATCTAGAACGCTTTGTCCTAGTGAATACAATGCACAGTAGGCTGGTCTTCCTTCTCCGTCTGGACCATCATAAAGCGTTGTTTCTTCTGTTCCAAAGTATCCGATTAGGTTCCAGCCCCATTTTACTGGTTTGTCTGGTGGGGTAGTTGCCGGACTAAACAAGCTTCCGCCAATTGTTAGGATGTCATCTTCTAGCATACTAACCCAATAGCCATTGCCTGGTTTTATGGTTTCAAGGTTGCTTGCTCCTGGATCGCTGGGTCGATATACATACCATTCATCATCGAATGCATCATAGGCCCAAACAGCGTGTACATTTTCGTCTATCTCACTAAATACTTCTTCAATGCTGTCGTCTTGTAGTACAAATGGAACTGATATTAAATTCCACTTTCTGTTGAGCTGGATATCAAATCTAGTTCCTTCGACTTTGAATTTTTCATCATCTATTGGCCCTCTATTTCCTAGCGCATCTTCACAATAGTACTTTAGATTGTGTTCTGTTTCTTCCGTGAAATAAAAGGTTTCGACTACATTTTCCATGCAACAATAGCCGTCTCCATTTGCATTATAGTCTCCTCCAAAGGTTTCACAGTATCCCGGATATGTTTGTCCGTGTAATTCGAATTCAGTAGTAGCATTTATTCCATCTACTTCAACATTGAAGCAAACAGTTTCATGGTCTACTGGGTGTGGTTGGGGATCAGTGCATTCTAAGCTTATTGGAGTGAACAATGTTACTTTCCAGCATTCTAGGTTGTATGGGTCTTGCCAGCATTGCTCCGCTATTTCTGGATAAAATATTGAGTTGATTCCATCCCATTCTGTTTTTGGTTCTCCAACTATTTTATTTGGAATGGGTGGTGTTTCATCCACAAACACACATTGCTTGTGAATGCTTTCTTTTTCCACGTTATCAGTGGCTTTTATTTCAATTAAGTGGCAGGATTCTTCTCCCGTGTAAAATGGTTCGTCTTCGTATGGTGTGAAGCTTCCAGTGCCCTCTGCTTCTTGACAGAGTGTATCTTGGTTCCAGCAGTTTGCTTCGTCAACCAAAGTTACGCGGTATTCTAATGTAGCCAAACCAGATGGGTGTGGTTCTGGATCATACGCATCGGTATAGATTGGTGTTTCTGTGGTAATCCATTCCAAGAAATTATTTCCATCTTGCCATCCAAACCATGGATCGCCATACCATTTTTGAATTACGGGTGGTGTTTTGTCAACAAAGAATGTTTCAATATCTATGGTTTGATTGTATAACCCGTCTTTGCAAATAATAGTTAGTTCGTGTTCTGATTCTTCTGGAAAGTTAATTATGAATGGTGGTGTTATGCCTTGTTCTCCGCCAGTTGCATTACCATCAACTACACTATATCGCCAGTCACATGTTACTTGGTTTACTGGGTGTGGTTGTGGGTCAATTGCACTAACATGGATTTCTGTTACACCATCAATAATGCAAATATCTCCTTCTTCTACTGGTGGGCATTCTCCTATTTGTGGACCAATTACTTGTTTTGTTATTTCTGGTGCCACTGTTTCCACTACATCAATTTCAGTATACAATTGGCTTGTTAGTCCAATAGAATCTTCGCACCAATAATCTACTCGGTGTCTAGAATCTTCGTGGAAACTAAAAGTAGTACTGGAATCGTTTTCACTAAATTCGTGTACTAACTCCCATCCACTTGTTCCTTCTGTGTAAACATTCCAAAAAATGGTTACATCATCGCTTGGATGCGGTTCCAAATCATGGCATTCCAATGTTATTGGAGTGTTTTGGGTAACATAATAGTCGCATCCATTAGGATCTCCCGCTTCACACGCTACTTTTGGTTCTCCAACATTTTTGTCAATGTTGGGTGCGGTATTATCAACGAAAACACACTGGTGCTTAGTTGTTTCAGTATTGTTCAACAAGTCTTTGCTGTAAAATTCAATGTAGTGACAAGATTCTTCCGGAATAACAAATTGGACAGTATCTCCGCTTTGTTCACTCCAGTCTCCGCTTCCTACTTCATAGTTATAGTCCTCGAAGCATGTTTCGAAACACCCTTCGTCTGGAATGTCTAATTGTGTTACTCTCCAATGAATTGAGTCAACACCAACCTTGTTGTCCACTGCTGTCATTGTAATTGGGGTTGAAATTCCAATCCAACGATAGCCACTGAAAACCCGGGTTGGTTCCCCGTAAGCTTTGGTTGTTTCTGGTGGATTAAAATCAACCAAAAAGGTTTCATTATCATTCACGTCGTTTCCTAATGCGTCGGTACAATACACGCGCAGTTCATGAGTTGAGTCTTCAGTAAAAGTGACTTCGGTGTAATCACTGAAGTCTCCGCTGCCAACCATTTCCAGTTGTCCGGTCGGGTTATTCCACCAGACTTCATAGAAACAAGTTAGGCTATCAACAGCGCAGATTGGTCCGCCATCTGTTGCGGTAATGCGTACTCCGCCGGTTTCTGCAACATAGCAAACATCGCTTGGGGTTCCTGGTGGACAGGCTCCGCGCCAATCAACGTTTTCTGTTCCAAGCATTTGTTTTGTAATGCTTGGTGGAGTGGTATCTACTTTGTAATATTGTGTGTGTTCAGTACTTTCATTTCCAACGCCATCCGTACAATAATATTCTAGATTGTGTTTGGATTCTTCCTGAAAATAAAACTCAAGTGGTGCTGCAGCGGTTGTGGCTACACAACAATATCCTTCCGGATTCAAAGCCGTGTCACAGTATTGGTTTGTAATGTATCCCCAATTTGGATAATCGTATGAAACCTTGTAACATAGTTCTTCGTTTCCAACCGGGTGTGGTTGTTGGTCCGTGCATGTGAACGTAATCGGCATGTTTTGGGTAATCCAGTGGAATGCGCCTTCCTGATTTTCGGGTGTCATAAAATCTGCTTCGCCCCTATCCAAAATTGCATTGCCATTATTTTTTTCTACTAGTGGTGGTGTGTTATCCACAAAAGCACATTGCCAGTTTCCTGTTCCATAGGTTGGACCGTATTTCATGATTGGTTCTGTGTTTCCCAAGTAATCTACACTATAAAAGTCAATGTAGTGGCAGGATTCTTCTGGGATATTGAATGGAGTGCCAGTGTATTCCATGAAACCGCTTCGATCGCCACCATCTGGATAATCTAAACAGTTTTGTACTGGGTCTTCGCACCAAGAATTTGGTACGCCAATAATTCTATACCAAGTGCTTTCCACGCCAATATTGCATGAAAATGTAGTTGGGTCCGGATCGGTTGCTGTTAGAGTAATCGGTGTGTTTGTGTTAATCCATTCTGTATAACCGTCCATAACAAATGGGGTTCCATATGTTTTGGTGGTTTCCGGATAAGTTCCATCCACTTTATCTAATTCGGTAATTCGTGTCATGTTTCCTGCAATATCGTAACATTCAATTTCGATATAGTGTTCTGAATCTTCTGCAAAAGAAAACTCAAAGTTAATTCCTTCTCCGTTGGTGTAATTATTCCATCCGAGTGGTGTTCCATCCAATACTACTTGGTATTGGCAATAATTCAATCCAAGATTACATGCATTATATCCTGGATCGCTATCATCCGTACTATCATATGCATCTACTTGGATTAGTGAATTGTGATTAATCCAATAATCTGGTTCTGTTGTGCTGGGATCTTGAGGGTCCAATAAAATTTTTGGAGTGCCTACACTTTTGTTGATGTAGGGGTCCACACAGTCAATTTGAACTTGTGGAAATGAAAACTGGTGTTCTCCGGTTGGTGAGGCATCATCCAAGGTTGAAATTTGAAAACTACTGTAACAAGCGCTGCTACTCATAATCGCTTGAAAAGTAAAATTAAGGTCTTCGTTAGGATGAATTTTGTCATCAGTTCCTCCGGGAATTTCTTTGTATTCGCAATAACCATAAATTCCTGTAAAATCAAATAGTTGCCAGCCTGTTGGGGCGGTTCCGCAATAAAATTGACTCAAACCAGCGGTTCCTTCGTAAATTCGCACTTCTGCGATGTTATCTATGCTGCTTGGTTGGTTTGCAATATTTACTATAAAAGTGTTTCCTAGTTGAGTACAATTTGCAATGCCGGGGGAAAGCGTTACAATAGGGTTATGTGAACGAGGGTCTGCATCAGCAAACGCCATTGCAGAGAAAAAGATTAATACCATACTAAAAATAAAAAAAGTTTTTTGAATATTTTGAAAATGTTTTATTGTCATACTTCCCCCTTGTCCCCACTATTCTTTAGTGTTTTTTTTATGCAGATTAATCTGCACGTTTAATTTGGAGACAACCGTCTTATAAATTATTGTGGTTTTTCTATACATAAGAGCGCTACATAAGTTTTTCGCCAAATTGTGCTGTCTCTATATTGTATATAAATGTATAATAATTTGTTGAATTCGAGTACAAAAAAACCGTAACTGGTTTTGGGCAAGAAATCGCGTTCAGATTCCGACAAAAAACAATAAAATAATTCTTATGGTGGCTCCGGTGGGCAAACCGGCCAATAAACCGGTAATAAACCTTCCGGCATTATTGCTTTTCCATAATCCCCATAGTTGTCCTAATCCATCCGCGGCAATTGGAAGTATTAATATCATGAATGCAATGGTTGGAAAAAACGCATTTATTTCCCATAATGGTCTTAAAAAATCGGTTAATAATCCGATTACAATTCCCATAAAAACGCCAGTGCATCGCGAGCAAAGTGGAAGCGTATACTTTTTTATTTTAAAGCATCGCTCTGGTTTTTGATGACAAACAAACTTTTTAATCAAACCCATTTTTTTCTCACTTTTTTTGTAATAGTATAGCCGCGTCTTTTGCTTTTCCTATTTTTTCGCTTCGATATTGGGAATGGCACTGAATCCAGCGCGCGATAATATTTTCTATCACTTCAAAACCGGTTTTTTGAGCGATTTTTTCCAGGTATTCATTGCTTTGAATCGGTCCGTGTGGAAAACAACCGCCCGCAATATTAAAAACCGCTTTTCCGCCCGGCTTTAAGGCGGTATACAAGCTTTCCAGTACTTTTTTCAAATCTGCAAAATAGGCTTGGCCAATTAAGGGGAGCTCTGCAAATTCTGCGTTGGCTTCTTTGGGAACGTCTCCCATAAAAGCACGTAATTTGGTTTCTTGTTCGCCAAAAAACATTCCTAGTTCGAGCTTGTAAACCGTGGTATACTCTATTTTGTTCAAGTATGGTGGAGAAGTTATTACCGAGCCAATCGAATTCGGTTCTACTTCCATTAAGCGCGCATCTCTTGTTTGAACAGTAGGTTCTATTGAACTCTTTTTTGTTTTTTTCAAATCCAATAGCATTTTTTTGATTTTTCCCAAAAACAATTTTTGCACGGGCATATTGGGCTTTTTTTGCTTGCGCAAACTACCCCCTACTTTTACTACATTGGCTACTCTTCCAGTAGTATCAATCAAAGCCAACAAAAAAAAGTCTCGAATTCGTTCTTCTTCAATTGCCTCGATTTGTTCTTTATAATACCAAATCGTTTCAAGTGCCTTGTGATAAAACAACCGTCTCATTTTTGGGTCTAGGGGGATGCGCTCTATTGGATTTGGTTTTAATTCTTTTATTTTTTCCAGTGCGGTTTCCATTTCTTTTAACTCATAGTTTCTAGTTTTGACTTTGGAAACCAATACCGCTAAGGGAGAAACATCCATTCCCATACTGTGCAAACCTGCTTTTTTGCACGCCAATAAAGTGGTTCCAACTCCACAAAATGGATCTAATACGGGTGCTTTCAAATCAAATTCTTGTAAAGCCCAATTCACGAATTCCTCTGAAAAGCCTTCTTTATAATAAAACCAGTTATGAATTGGTTTGGTTTTGTTGGGAATAAAAGAAACCAGTTCTCCTAGATTTTGTGGAATCATACCAAAAAAAGAACCCAAAAAGAATAAGAAGGTGGTTTTTGTCCTTGTGTTGAGCTAAAACCAATGGCTTTTTTAATTTCAATACCTTTTTGTTTTATCGGTGACTGGATGACTGAAAAACAAGTGGTAAAACGAAAAGGCCAAGAAGAACCATTTGAAGACCGAAAATTGTACGCCAGCGTGTATTGGGCAGCGCGAAGCGGTCATGTTTCCGAAAAAGAAGCTGAAAAACTAGCCGAAACCATTTCAACTAACGCCCAAAAATGGTTGAAATCCAAGTCCAAGGTTACTGCGGAAGAATTATTTGATTTTGTGATTCGCGAACTCGAATCCCTAAATCGACAAGCTGCTTTTACCTATCGGACGCATCGCGAAGCCTAAAAAAAAAACAGTTACTCGCTGATTGTCGTTTTTTGGTGGGATAACACCCATTCCTTCTTAATATAGTTTGATTCTTTTTTTCACTATTCTTTTGGAGGGCCTAGCATGAAAAAAATTTTGGTTACCGGTGCATTTGGCCAGATTGGGTCAGAACTAGTGCCTGTTTTACGCGAAAAATATGGCAAAGAAAATGTTATTGCCATGGGTCACATTACCTCTCCAACCCCCCGCTTGGAAGAAGGACCCATAGTGTTTGGAGACGTGGTTCACAAAGAAGACTTGGACAAAATGATTCGCAAATTTGATATTGATACGGTTTATCATTTGGCAGCTATTATTTCTGCTAAAGGAGAATTAAACCCACAAATCGCGTACAAAATAAACATGACGGGCCTTTATAACGTTCTAGAACTTGCACGAGAACACGCGCTTGAAAGAATAGTAGTTCCCAGTTCTATGGCAGTTTTTGGGCCGGACGCCCCACAGGATAATACGCCCACGGATACTATTCTGCATCCTACTACCATGTATGGAATGACAAAAGTGGCTGGCGAATTATTGGGCAGTTATTATTTTTCCAAGTATGGCATTGATGTGCGTGGGGTGAGATACCCCGGTATTCTTTCTAGCGAAACCCCTCCAACCGCGGGAACCACGGATTATGCTACTGCTGTTTTTTATGATGGAATTCGAACAAGAAAATACGAGTGTTTTTTGAAAGAAGACACCACTCTTCCCATGATGTACATGTGTGATGCCATCAAAGCACTTATGGATTTAGCAGAGGCTCCATTGAAAAATCTAAAACATCACACGGATTTTAATGTTGCTGCCATGAGCTTTTCTCCAAAAGAAATTTTTACAGAACTCAAAAAATACTTGCCAGACTTACAGATTTCTTATAAACCAGATTATCGCCAAGCCATTGCAGATTCTTGGCCGCGTTCTCTCGATGATAGTGCTGCACATGAAGAATGGGGTTGGAAACATTCCATTGACTTGCCAACCATGGTAAAAGATTTGTATGAAAAATTGAGTGCGCGCTTGGAAAAATAGTTTTAGCTTTGCTTCCAGATTTCAATGAGTTGTAGGATTGCCAGATCATTTAATTCTTCAGTAGAGCCCAATTCTTCTTTACTCCATTGGTCAATGTACAATAATAGTTCTTGGTCTGTTATACTATCTGGCAATTCTATTTCAATTGCTCCTGTAGCACAAACTCCGCCCACACAACCATAAGTACAGGCTGTTTCTTGGCTTTCATAGTTTTGGCCGGTTTCTGGAACAGGATCCAAACAAGAGTATTCTATTACCTTAGATCCATTACAAGCATCTGACACTTCTCCATCCATTACACTGCCATTGCTCGTTCGATAATAGTATAATAAGGATCCTTTTTCCGTGGTGCTGGTTCCATCCGAATCCCTGCAATCGGTTATGGGTTCTTCAATTAACTGCGTACAGATTCCCGTCACACAATAATACCCGCTATTGCATTCTGTGTCTTGATTTACAGCAAAATTACAAGTACCCGTGCCACCATCATCGTCATCATCCCCTTCACTCAATACAATCGTAAAAGAACTGGTTCCAAAACTCGTTTCTTCCACGTCTTGATTATCCATGGCGCGCGATTGTAACAAATAATCTCCAACTAAAAAATTAGAGAATGCCATGCTATAACTCCAGTTTTCCAATCCACTGGTTAACAGCCAATTCATTCCTGTTGCCCAATTGCTTCCATTCCAATAATAAGAATCAGAATCGCGTTGAATCGTGATTTCAACTTTTTGCAAGCCACTTTCTGCATCAGCCGCATTTCCAATAATACTTCCAGTGTAAACCGATTCGGTTATGGTTCCAGTAGTTTCGGGATAAGAATCTGGTTCTGTTACATCAAGGCACTTGTCCAAATCACACCCATTTGCACATTCATATCCAACAGAACTATAGGGTAAGTTTCCTGCTGGAACACAAACCCATTCATCAACCGTACAACCGCGTACCACCCCACACTCGCTTACTGGAGAACCATCTAACATGCATCCATCAAAGTTACGCCCCTCTACAAACCACCCACTAACAGTTCGATACAAGAAATCCACTGTTCCGCCTAAAAATTCGTTTTCCCCATCCGAATCCGTACAATAGCCTTCAGTGGTTCTCGTGTATTCTGTGCACACGCGGTCAATGCAATAAATGTTATTCGCGGTATCACATTCACTGTCGCCATTCACGCTATAATCACACGCTTCGCCCACGCCGCCTGCTAACACAAAAGGAATTATAAAAAATAGTAGTATTGGCCAAAATTTTCGCGAAAATGCCATGCCATTAACTCGTTATTATTTTGTTTTTATTGCGGAGCTGGTTGGAGGGGCGCTTGGGGCGATGTTCGGGGTGCTGTTTGGGGGGCGGGAGTGGGGGGCGATTTCTTTTTGCGCAGTAATAAAACAACTGCCAGAATGATTACAATAATTACAATAATGCCAATGTATAGTGTATAGTCGGTTGGAGGTTGTACTGGGGGTGCTGTGCCACAATCAGCAGGACAATTTGCTTGGGTTTCTCCAGTATCACACGTGCCATCCCCGCAAACCGGTGCTGCTGGAGGTGGTTCTTGTGCTTCTAAAATAGTCAAGTGTCCTAACGTGGGGCCACTTCCATTTGCAAGTGTTCTCCAATCTCCACTAATTTTTTGGGATTGTGAAAAGCTTGCGGGAGATTGTAGGGTATACCTTAAAGTGATTGAGTTTGTTAGAGAACTGCCAAATAATAACCATTTTATTTTTCCATCAAAATCTTTTGCAGTTGGATTAGAACTAACCACGGTCCATCCAGTTGGAATTTCTTCTGTTACAATTAGAGAACTGGGTTCTAAACCATTTAAACTAACATTAATTTGAATTTCAATGGTATCGTCTGGTTCAATCGCTGTGGAAATGTTTCTTTCCACTTCAATTTCTTGGGCAAACGCAATAGAGGCAAGCAGTAAAAAAGCACTTATTAAAAGTAATTTTCGGATTAACATGTTTTCCACACCTCAATTATTTGCAGCATTTTGTTGTCGTTTTCCATGTCATCGGTTGCCAATTCGTGGTTGTTCCATTGGTCAATATATCCTAATAATTGTTGGTCGGTAATCGGGCATTCTGGCATAATGAACAGGCCTGCTTGAATGGTTTGGTCTCCAGTAATGGGTCCTGTTTCGCCTAGAACCTCCCAGGTTCCTTCAAATACACTGTCTTCTCCTGGTGTTAGCGGTTCATTATACAGGTTATCAATTGCCATGAGATAATAATTAATCGTGTATTGTGTGTCGCCTGCTCCTAAAATCAAGAATTTTTTTTCTTGTGTTTCCATCTCATAAGACTGTTCGTCTACATCTCCATAATCAAAACTTGATGATATCACAAAACTCATTCCAGTGGGCCTTTTTTCTTTGATAATAAATCCAGTGGTTTCAGAATCTTCTGGAATTATTTCCAGTGTCACTTTGAATATTCCGCCCGCATCAAATATTTCTGGCGCATTTCGAATCACGGTTACAGTAGCATCTTCCAATTCGAGTGGTTGAATGTAAACTAGTTTGGAATCATATTCTGTATAATAAGTGGGATTTAAATATCCCCAAAATCCTTCTCCAAATCCGAATCCGTGCACATAGGCTTCTACTAAACACACGCCCTCATATCCTATGGGAATAGGAAAGCTTTGTTCTGCAAATTCCTGGAACTCTGGAAACGCGGATTCTTGTTCTACAAAATAATGGTATTCTTCTTGGTTGTTGCACTCTAGCCATATCTGAATATCGTTTGCCACAAAATCAAATTCGAGTGCAACTGGAATTTCGCCATTAGGGGCGAATTCTTGGCCGTCTTCAATACTTGTAATTGAAACGCTTTTCGCGTTTACAAGTACCACTAGCAATATCAATAATAGAATGGGGCTTAGTCGCTTGAGCATGCTCTCAATACGAAAACAGAGTATTTAAAACTATCGAATTTTTTTGAATTTGCTTTTTTAGGATAAGGCGTTTTTTCATACGCGTATTGGGTTCGAATAAAGTGTTCGCTTTAAAGATAGGGTTCTATGGATGTGCCGATTGGGCGTGCAAGCTTGGATTCTTCTATTATAGCGCCTTTTATGCTCTTCCAAAGATAGCTCCTGGCTTGTTTAATGCTTTCAAACGAATAGGATATTTTTCGAACCGCATCCCAAACTCCTCTTTCTGCAATTGTTTTCAACTGGTCGCGCGGTCCTACAAAACGATACCGTTTAATAACCCCGTATTGTAGCGGAGTTGAAATCGCTATTAGCGCTTTTAAGGCGTCCTCGTTTTTTTGGGCGGCCAAAAAAAGTAAGGTGGCTTCTTGGGGGGAAAGATCATCAAGCGATTTTCCTTTTGCCGCAGCAATTATTTCTTTGTGGTAACGCGGTTGGGATTTTTTCCGAAGCTCGGCCATGGTTTTATCCATTTCGCTTTTTCGTTCTGCAAATCGTTGTACACTTTCTTTGGTAAGGGAAACGCGTTTGTTGATTAGGGGTGGGCCTTCTTCAAAAATGCCTTGGGTCAAATAGCGATAGAAAGTGGATGACACGAGTGAAATGCCTTGTGATGCAAGAAAGCGTCGGGCTTGTGAAACGGTAAAC
>JAHJAQ010000033.1 GCA_018813975.1 Microcaldota archaeon | reverse complement strand
TTTCCTTTTAGGCAAAGGAGGTGGGGTTAAATGGGGTAAGCATTTCTACGTGCGGGATGCCACAAACAATACTTGTTTGCCGCTTTGCACTTTTTTTAAGTGTCCTTCGCGGTATAGCTTGTTCAGTCTTTGCGATGCCGCGTTTAATCCCTTGTATCCAAGGGATTGTTTTACACTTTGAGAGTTGACACTTCCTTTTTCTTCTACTAAATTTAGAATCATTTGGTCTTGTTCGGGCAATACTTCAAAAGAATTGCTTGTAATATTGGGTTGGGGACTGGGGGATTGCATGCGGGTTTTGAGTTCAAACATGAGTTTATCATATTTTTCGTTTATTTGTTCTAATAGTTTGTTGGTTTGTTCTCTTTCTTGAACGAGTTTAAACATTAAAGCGGATACAAAGGCGGGGTCTTTGCTTTGTTGCATGACCTCTTGCACGTCAAGGCTCAAAGCATGAAAGTCTGGTGCTAGTTTTTTAATCGCATCGCTGCTCTTGGCTTGTTTTTGAACACTGGAAGTGGTGTTTTCTTTTGCTTGTTCTGTTTCAAGATTCCCCATTAATAATCATGCTCCTTTCATGACGCATCAAGTACTATCATGATACAATCATGATCTTTAAAAAGTTTTCGGATTGGGGGGCTTTGCACAAATAGGGGTTAAAATTCGGATTCTGAACTCTCTTTTTAAAGGCACAAAAAGGGCTTTTTTTTGTAAATCTGCTGTTTTTGGGCTTATTAAGGTGGTTGCTGTAGTATATTGGTATGGACAACGAAGTTTATCTTACGAGAGTAAACAAGAACAAAGCAGCTGGCGAGGATGAGATTAAGCGTTTTGAAAAGTCTGCACTGTCCTCTGCTAACCGGGGAAAAAAGGTTTTTCTTATTGAGCAGTTTCCAAAGCAGTTTTGGTATTTTGCCACTAAGATTCGGCTTGAAAAGGTAATTGAACCGGTTTCTTCCTTGTCAAAGCTTTCAAATTCACGGTTATTCAAGGTTGTTTCAACCAATAGCATGTACGAATAACCCAATCGCTTTTTTTGTTCGATCGTCCTTTTTTGTGCATCAGTCTCCTTACGTGCTGGATTCAAAATCTTGAGGGTTTTTGTGCAAAGCGATAGAACCCTAATGCTTTTATTGAAAAGAGGCTTTTCTTGTAGTATGCGTACTAGAGCCTTGTTGTTGATTGTCATTGTATTGGTTGTTGCGTGGCTTTTTTGGCAATGGTTGGCAGGACTTTCTATTTTGGATTTCCTGGGTTTTTTGTTTTAGTAGGGTTTTTTTGGAATGAAAAAACAAAGTTTTAGAATATTGATTATTCTATTAATTGTGGTATTGATAGTGGTAATGACTGCCACTGCGTTACTGTTGCTGGATCCGCTTATTTTTTGGATTGTTATTATTCTGGCGGCTTTTTTTGCTTTCAAACTAGTGCCTAAAATTCGTTCGGAATAAAAATAAAAAAAAAGAGAAATAGGTTTTATTTGTTAAGTTGGATTTCGATTGAAGAAACCTTTAATGGGTTTCCTTCTTGGTTGCTTAATTCTTCCGTGGCAATGCGAATATCGCTTACTTTGATGTCGTTAACAAATTTGTTTCGAACAATCTCTGCAACATCAACTGCGCGAGAAATTGCTTTTCCGCGGGCCTTGATTGTGACTTCGCCATTGCCTTGGTTGAGTTGTGTTACCACAGCGAGTACGTAAGCCATGGTTCCTTTTTTTCCCACAAAAACCGTGTTGTTTTCCATGGGTTTTCTTTCGGTAGGGCGGGTTTCTGCTGGAGTTTCAGTGTTTTCGGTTGTCAATTGAATTCCTCCTGGATTGTTAGTTTTTTTTGGAATTTTAAGGTTAAATTATACCACTTGTTTGGACTAAGTCCTTAAAAAGAGAATTAAAAAGAAAAAAAAGACTTTTTTTAACTCAAATATCGAAGGGTGTTCTCAAAAACGCCTTTGGTAGCGCCGGGATCATAGTTAAAGTAAATGACCTTGCCAATTCCAAACCATGTTTTTTCGACTACTCCTGGATAATAGGCTGGAGTTGTCATATTCTGGATATAGGCTACTTGGTTGCCAACCGGCACTACATTAAAGGTTTCTAGGAAATAAACGCCGTCTGGATCTGCATGAGCCACTTCAATTCCTTCCATGATTTGGTGCTTAAAGTCTTGTCTAAAAATCTTTCCTGTGATTCGAATTGGCTTGGTGCACGTGGGAACATAGTCTTTTTCTAGGTTGCATTCGACTGGCATGATGTCTCCAAAAGTGGCTTTCCATCCAATAACATCAGCTGCTCCTGCTCGATAAATACCAGAATCTTTTACTACAATAAATTTTCCGCCTTTTTTGACCCACTCTTTAATCGCGTCTCCTAAAACACGAGGCACGCTTTTATCCGCTTGTTTGGACTGGTCTAACATTACTATTTGATATTGTTGTAATTGCTGTTCCGGCGACACCGCCATAGAATAGGCATCTCGCACGGTGTATCGCACGAGGTCTTTGTCTTCATCTAAAATGTTTTTAAGTTCGTGAGAGGGTTCTCCAATAATAAGCATGTAAGCGGGGTCATCGGAATCCACATAGGGAATACTCCAAAACCCTAGTTTGGAACCTGCATACGCTGCAATAATAATAATCAGAATAAGAGGAATTAGTCCTTCAATGTTAGCGCCCAAGCGCGATTTTAGACCGCCGCCTGAAGGCAAATAATCACCACCGCCTCCTTCATTTCCACCTTCCGGATACACATATTTCACCTATTCCAATTACAATGTTACAAAATATTATTTGGTCTTATTTAGTTTAAATACCTTTTGGTAAAGGTCTTTCGTGAAAATACAACACTTTTAGTATTTAAAAAGCTTTTCTATTGGCTTCTTGCTTTAACGTTCAGTCCATTCATTTTAATATTCTAAATTGCTTCTTTTTTTAGTATGGTAACTGTTAGCGCAACATTCCATAATACACATTTTCTACTATTGAATAATATTTTTCCTCTAAGTCTTCTGCTACGAATTGTTCTGGGGGGACCGCATAGTATGCAATGCGTTCTCCGTACCCGCTGGTTGTAATTAATGGAAAGGTTCTGCCATAATTGAGTTGGTCTTGCCCAATCAATTCACTAAACCAATCCAAGGTTAAAGCGCGCGTGGTAATGCTTCCTGAAACATCGGTTACAATGGCAAAGTCTCCGCGCAAAACCAAGTTAGGGCGCAACGCGTACACTAATGGATGGTCTCTGCTGGGATTGGTTATTAGAACACCTTGCCAGGGTCTTCCCGTACATTCTTTTATGGAACAATAATTGGTTTCGTATTGTACACCTAAAAACTCGTGGAATGGAACAATTCGAGTACCTTCTTTTCTGGCCCAGGGCCCTATCATGCGATGCACGTTACTATCTAGGTTGGGGTCTTCATCTTCAAACAAGTATTCGTCTTCAATGGTTTGGTTTCCGGGATATTGTTTTTCTCTTCCCAGTTCTACTCCCGCATCTCCAGTCCATACTAATCTTCCCCCACTATCAACGTAGTCCATAAACATGCGAAGTTTTGCGGTTTCCATTTGGCGTGCTCTTTCTACGATTACCAAATCAAATTCTTGTAAATTTCCTAAGGTAATCCTATCAATATGGGCTTGGGTGGTAATGGCGCCAGCATGAGTGGGATCGCGCAAGGTTTGTTCTAGCAGGTCTGGATTGCCCATGCCAAAGTCTCCTGAAACAATCAAAATGCGGGGCTCTCCGCCTCGAACAATAAACCAATAAGCATCACACCAGCCCGGAATAATATTGCATTTTATGACGCCAGTCCACGTAAACAAAAATACAACGGATCCGATTAAAGCCAATAATATTACAATGTGGCCAATATCCTTGGCCATGGTGCGTGTTTCCATGTGAATCAACAAACAAAAGGGCGCTAATAGTATTAAATTTTATCGGGAACCAAAAACCACGCCAAAGCATTTAATCAAAGAAAAAACAGGCTAACCATGGCTTTTTATGAATTGCGCTGGACTCTTTTTATAAGAAAAAGCGATTTTTTTTTGGTGAAAAATAATGGTAAAAATGACCAGTGGGCCTGGAATGTCCGGTCCAAGCAGTTCATTGGGAATCATGCGATTCTTTGATGTAGATTCTAGTGGACCGAAAATGACACCAGAACTCGTAATGGGAATTGCCATTGGATTTACTATTCTCATTTTAGTACTCCAAAAGTTCTTTTAGCCGGTTTCGGCGGCTGCCCCGAAATCGTCGGGGTTTTTCGTTCCACTCAAAACCCCATAAGGATTTTTTTGTTTTGTTAGAGCAATTTTTTTTGTTTGAGGCCGCCCACCAAAATTGGAAATAAAATGGTAGCGTCTCCTACTACTGTAACGGCTTTGGCGTTTTGTTTTATTTTGCCCCAGCTTTTGGCTTCGTGGGTTT
>JAHJAQ010000032.1 GCA_018813975.1 Microcaldota archaeon | reverse complement strand
GGTTTACAAGCATTATTGTTTACAGATAATATTTTGCTTGGAAACTCAAATTCTAGTACTCTTGGCAGTAATGCTATATTGATTGGTAATAATTCAACAGGAACACAAGGCCAAACTACAACCATTGGAACCGCCTTAACAAATAACGGCGCACAAACTCTTTTGTACGGAACAGATAGTATTGCATATGAATCTTGTGTTAATTCAATAATGCTTTTAGATACTGGGGAGTGCTCCGCTCCTTATTCTGTTGGTGGCGGATATAATGCGTTTATAACGTCTGTTGATGCGGCTGTTTGTTGGGGGGAAGGGGTAAATTGTAGTGGGGAAATGGTTTCTGGACTTGGAGCTTTTACAATCCTTAGTGGTGTTCATTCAACTGGAGTAGGGCAATCAATAGATATTTCTGGCGACTACGGGGTTGGAATCGGTTCAGATATAACAGTTTCAAACGACAACTCAATGGTTCTTGGAAGAAGCTTTTCTTCAAGCGATGAAAATGTTTTGTATTCGACTCACAAGGCATTCGTGATTAATGGAGATGTAAATGCGAACCGTTTTTGTTTTCCCGATGGAACATGTATGACAAGTGCCGGAATATCAGAAACAGACACAAACGATTTGATTCTTTGGGATTTAGACAGCAACTATTTAGTACCGAAACAGGGTTGGGATATAAACATGGGAGATAATTTATTAAACCTTGATACAGACTTAAACAAAATAATTATAGGGGCAAGCAGTTCACCAAATACAACAAAAGTCAGAATAAGCGATTCGACAAACACATTCGCAACACTATTTGGACTGGACAGAAACATAAGTTCACGACAAATAAATACCATTGACTTTTCAGTAAACACCACTTTATCGTATGTTGGTGCATCTGTAAGCGGATTAGGGCACGTAATAGGAAACTACACATTCTATGACAACAGAAAAATAACTTCAGGTGTAGCAGACGCAGTACAATCAATGTTCATGCAAGTATCAAGAGGTTCAGATTTTAATTCAGTGTCAAGAGCACACACTATGAACGGATTATATCTTTCAGTAAGTGATAGTGGAACTTACAGCGCTCCAACACCAGTACCGCCAATCGCATTAGTAACAACAGCAACAGGAAGCAACATAACTACCTCTTCTTTTTTCAAATCAGACCTTGGAGTAGGAAAAACACTAACATATAATCTAACAGGAATGAAGTTAGATGGAAGCAGCAATTACACGTTAGTTTCAGGAGCCCTAAACTATAACTATAAGGGAATTGACATAACACTGGCTGGAGATACTGAAGGACTATCAAAAGGATATGCTTTCTATTCAAATTTAGCGGGATTCGATGAAAGATGGAACATATACAACGATTCAGATTCAAACAACTTTATGGGTTCAGGGGATACTAACTTTTCAGATAACTTTCATTTTAGGGCAGACGGAAATGTTACCATGAAAAGCCCTGACGGTTCTTTTTGGAATTGCGGCGTAACCAATGCCGGCACTTTCCAATGTTCCACGCCCTAAGAAAAGAATGGAGAAAAAAAATGTTTAATGCCAAAAACCTGCTTTGGACGGGCTTGTTCCTAGCGCTTTTCGTTAGTGTTTTAGGAATCGAAGCGGGAGATTATCGGCACTATACGTATGGCGTTGATTTTAATGTTAATGAATTCTTAGTGGATGTAAATGGTGCGCTTGACACGGATTTTTCCGGGCAATGCTTTTTAACGGGAAAATACGAGCCAACAAATTTACAGGTTTTTGACCAAAACCAAATGCAAAACGATTCCATTATTTCTGGACTGTATTATCTCCAAATTCCTGCTTCAGACACCACAAATTGGCTAAAAGGAAAATACAATGTAATAATGGCTTGTACGGACAATGACCTGAATGGCTCGGAAAACGTTTCTTTTATTATTGGAGATGATTTATCCCAACTAATCCAGGACACTAATAGTTATTTGGGGCAATTAATAATTGATACTAATGCAATTGGGCGCGGATTAAGTGTCGATCAAAACCAATTGATTTATGATATCAATACGGCTATTGGATTGATTCCACAAAACGTTTGGAACTATTCTGCTCGAACACTCACCGATTACAACCAAAGCGACTTGTTTTCTTACTTGCAGGATATTAATGGAAACAATTGGATTTCCGCTCAAGATGTCTGGGAGTACGCCACTCGAACCATAACTGATTATAATCAAAACCAAATGTTTTCCTTTCTCCAAGACATTAATGCTACTACCACTGATATTAATGGAAACACTTGGATAACCGCTTCCGATGTTTGGAACTATGCCGACCGAATCCTAACAGACTACAACCAAAACGAAATGTGGAACTACCTAATGGATATCAACTCTGTTGTGTATGATATTAACTCGAATGTATGGATTGGTACGAGCGATGTATGGGATTATGCCACCAGAACCCTTAGCGATTACAATCAATCAGACCTGTTTGTGCATTTACAGGATATTAATGCCACAATAGTAGATATTAATGGAAATAGTTGGCTAAGTGCATTTGATGTCTGGAACTATGCCGACCGAATCCTAACAGACTACAACCAAAACGAAATGTGGAACTACCTAATAGACATCAACGCGATAAGCTTTGATATTAATTCTACTGTTTGGGTTTCTGCTCAAGATGTCTGGGAGTATACTACTCGCACAATAACAGACTACAATCAAAACCAAATGTTTTCCTTTCTCCAAGACATTAATGTCATGGTACTGGATATTAACGGCAATAGCTGGATTTCAACCCAAGACATTTGGACTTATTCCACCCGAGCCCTAACAGACTATAACCAAGCCACGGTATTTGCCTTTTTGGCGGATATCAATGCTTTTTCGTTTGATACTAATGCAACAACCGCGAATATTTGGATGAGCCGGCAACAAGATTTTAAAGCCGTTTTAAGTGATTTTGGAAAAATCGCCCCTGGCAGCGTATATCGAGCAAAACTATGGATCTTTGATTTTGAAGGAACTCCGATCGATGCGGATTCCACGCCAACCATGACATTGTATGATTCTTCTCGAAACATTATTGCCCAAAACATTGATTTGAATTATTCAGAAACAGGAATCTATACTTATAGTTTTATCACTTCTTCTGGTCAAACTGCCGGACAATGGGAGGCGATTGTAACTGCCACTATAAATAGCACTGTTGTAAAGCCCAGTGATTGGTGGGAATTAACCGGGAATCCGCCCGAAGTAACCGTCAATCAAATTATTACAGCCAATTCACCAACCATTAATGCAAATATTACCCTTACTAATGAGGGAACCACTGGACAAGAATACCAATATGAATATTGTATTGTAGCAGAACAAACTAATTCGTGCGGTAGAGGAAATGATGTGGATTATGCTTCTGGCGCGAAGTTTATTTCAGCAGGAGAAAGCTGGAATCCAATTCTTTCACTTACTGTTTCTTCTGCTGGAACCTATTGGTTTAAAGTAAAAGTATATTATGGAAGTGAAACCAGTGCTGCTTCAAGACAATTCAGTGTAACCGCCGCAAGCCAGCCAGATAGTGGATCGCCTGGCGGAGGATTCTCCCAAACTCCTCTCACTGGCTTTGTTTCCTTGCCCAGCGAAACAGGAGAAATTTTGATTACTGAGTTCCCAAGTGAAATGGTGGTTCGAAAAGGCGATTTTGAGTTTTTTTTGGTTAAAATAAAAAATTTGGGGCCGGGAAACCTAAACGACCTCGCATTGCGTATTGATGACTTGTTTTTGGATTGGTACCAAATTGAACAAGATAAAACAAAGTTGGTGCCAAACGAAGAAGCTTCTTTTATTGTAAAAATTATGGTTCCGCGCGAAGCAGAACTCAAAGATCATTTGGTTCAATTAAAGGTTTCCAGTCAAGAGGATTCCAAAGAAGTGCAAAGCGTACTGCGTGTTTTGGAACCATCCCTTGCAGAGATTGGATTTAGTGAAGTACGCATTTCCAGAATGATGATTGAAGACCAAGGAACAATTGAAGTCATTCTAACAAACCAGGGATTAGAAGACATAAACCTAACGGTTTCCTTGTTAGCGCCCTTGGACTGGCGAATTCAACAAGAAGCATTTGATGTAATTTTATTAGCGGGGCAACGAAAAAAAGTAACTTTTTTGGTTAATACTTCGTATCGAAGCGGTGTTCAAGACCTTGTTCTAGTAATCAAAAGCAAGAACGGCATTATCTTCAGGGGAATTGGAGAAGACCAACTTTTCAAAGAATTATTGGTTATTGTGCATCCCCCTCAAGAAGAGTTGGTTTCTTTACCCCTTCAAATCATTCCCCTCGAATGGATTATAGCCACAATAATAATTATTGTAATTGTGCTCGGATTTTTGTTTTTTAACAGAAAAAAGTTTTCGGGAGACAAAAAAAGAAAAGAAACCAAAAAAGCCGGACTAAAAAAAGCGTTTGAAATTAAAAACATGGAAGTGGTTGGAAAGACATTTAGCGCGGTTATTCAAGCACGGGATAAACAAGAACAAGAAGTATTTACGTTTGACCTGAAAGAATTGCCCAGTGTTGTGTCTTGGCAAAAGAAAATCGAAGAACAGATTACTGCCCGAGAAAAAATAGCTGCCAAGCAAGAAACCGGAGAACACGAATCGGAAAACGATATTGAAGAAGAAAAAATTGTTGCCCTAGAAGAAAAAACAAAAGAACTGGAAAAACGCGTGGAAGAACAGGAAAAAGAATTAGACGAGCTGGAAGAACTGCAAAAACAACCCCCACAGTCTCGCAAGCAGTTATTGGAAGAAAAAAAAGAACTGGAAGAAAACAGCAGAGAATTGAACGAATTGCATTCGAAAGAATTGATTTCGAAAGAGGCATTTAATGATTCGGAAACCATTATTAGAGAAAAACTGGAAAAAATTGAAACAATATTAAAACCAAAATCCGAAGTATTAAAAGAACAAAAAGAACTGGAAAAAGCGTTAAAACAACTGGAAAAAACCCATTCCAAAAAGCTTCTCTCCGATAGCGCTTTTGAAGAATCCAAGAAAAAAATCGAAAAAAAAATATCGGAACTAGCCAAGCTCACGCGAAAAAAATAGTGCAAAACGTTTCTTTCTAAGCACTGGCTTGTTTTCATGCCTGCGGAGCATTTCAATTGTAGATAAAAACGTACTTGGAAAGAAAACCACTTTGATAGGAAACAAGCAGTATTTAAAAAGCCTTTTTCCCCTAATTCCAATATAGACAATTCTTGTATTCACCATAAAAAATGAGAGTAAAACTTGGTTTTCTTTTTCCCGGGTTTTTCTTTTGTAAAAAGAAAAAGCTGTGCCTCAGTAGTCTAGCGGTTAGGATACGGCCCTGTCGAAACCTTTTAGAAAAAGGTTTGCGAAAAATCGCGTTGCGGTTAGGCTGTGACTCGGGTTCGATTCCCGGCTGAGGCGTGGGTCAATTGACGAAGTTTAATTCGTCAATTGGCATTTTATTATTTCTTACCCAAAACTTTCCCTCTTTATGATAAATTTGTTCCCACAAAAAACCAGCCTTATGCCGTTCATATTTTTCTAACAGAAAAATAGCATCTTCCAGTTTCTGTTTTTTTCTATTTAAACTAAAACCAACAAATCGTGCAAATTTTGTTATCTCTGTCATGTTTGAAAAACCCAACGCATAAATATCCATAGTT
>JAHJAQ010000031.1 GCA_018813975.1 Microcaldota archaeon | reverse complement strand
ATTCTTACAGGAGCTGGAAGAATTTGAGGTATGGGCAATAGAAGACAAACCATACTACTTTGGCAAAATTGGGAAGCTATAATTTAGATTCACGTGCCAATTCTTTTACAACTGCTTTTTCTTTTCCCACAATAAATGCTTCTACCATTTGCATGGCTTGTTCATCAGAATATTGAATGGGAGGGTGTTTCATAAAATAAGCACTTGGCCCTTCCAAAAAACCACCAATCTTTCGATCCAAGCCAATTTTTACGGCACGCAAGGCATCAATAACCACCCCGGCACTATTCGGAGAATCCTCAACAGATAAACGCATTTCAATGTTCATTGGAACATCGCCAAACTGGCCGCCCTATATCCGCAAAAAACAAACCTTATTATCATTCAAAAAAGGAACATAATCACTTGGCCCGACATGAATCTGATTCCAAGCAAGCGGAACACCCAACTGGCTTTGAACCGCTTCAGTTTTAGAGATCTTTTTGCTTGTAAGACGAGATTGTTCTTTCATATTCAAAAAATCCGTATTACCCCCAACATTCAATTGGTAGGTTCCCTTAATTTTGATTCCACGAGTATCCGCTAACCGTGCTAAAACCCGATGCACGATTGTAGCGCCTAACTGTGATTTAATATCATCTCCCACGATAGGAAGGCCTGCTTTTTCAAACTTTTCTGCCCATTCTTTTGTCGAAGCAATAAAAACCGGCATACAATTAACCATGCCACAACCAGCCTTCAAACACGCATTGGCATAATATTCAGTTGCTTTTTGACTTCCCACCGGCATATAATTAATCAAAACATCCACTTGTTTTTCTTTCAAAACTTGGGCCACATCAACGGCTTCTTGTTGTTCTTCTACCACAAAACCGCGTTCTTCTGGATACTGATTATAATGCCCTGCAACCCCATCCAATACAGGACCACGTTGAACGGTAACTCCTAAATGCGGAATCTCTTTTTGAAATATCGTAGTGCAATTGGGTTTTTCAAAAATCGCTTGAGAAAGATCCTTACCCACTTTTCGCGCATCCACATCAAAAGCGGCAACCAATTCAATATCGGAAATCTTATAATCACCAAAAACATTATGCATTAAACCAGGAACCCGATCATTCTTTTCTGTTACGTTTTGATAATAAAAAATGCCTTGCACAAGAGAAGAAGCACAGTTCCCTACTCCAGCAATCGCAACTCGAATTTTTCCCACCAAAACACCCCTATTTTACAGCTATAAAATAGTTGTTTTACCACTATAAAAGCCTTTTGTTACTCGATTTTGGCATGAAACTCGACAATTCGCCCGAAATCAAGCGATTGGAAAAAAAGCTCGGGGTAGAGCTATTATGGGTTTTTGTGCTTTCCATGCTCAAAAAAGAAGAGAGCCACGCGTATACTTTGCGCAAAAAGATTGAAAGCGAATTTGGTTTTTTGCCGGGAAATGTTACCGCATACGTGGTGCTATACAAGTTACAGTCCAGGGGTTTTGTTTCGAGTCAAAAAGAAGGCAACAAAGTGGTTTATTCAATTACTGTGCTAGGCGAAAAATTATTGGATACCGCTAAAAAACTATTAGTCCAAAAAAGTAAATCCATTTAATATAAAAACTGCTTTTCAAAAGGATATAGTATCGGGTTCTGAAAGAACCTGATAGTATTTCGTGTTACACCGGCGAAACGGTGTGGGGCGTTAGTCTAGTCTGGTAGGATTCAAGCCTCGGGTGCTTGGGACGGGGGTTCAAATCCTCCACGCCCCAAATCATTTTATGTATTTGTTAGAATTGTTTCTTTATGCCAAAACAAGTATTGTTAATTCATCCTTGGGGCGGAAAACACCCGCAACATTGGTTGAGTTGGCTGGAAGAACAATTGAGAGAAAAAAGGTTTGAAACGTTTTACCCTGATTTGCCAAACCCAGACACCCCCAATATTCAAGAATGGCTGGGCGAATTGAAAAAAGTACCAGTTACTTTTAATGAATCGCTAGTGTTGGTAGGGCATAGTTTGGGTTGTCCAACCATTCTCCATATTTTGCAAAACCTAAAAGAAGGGGAAAAAGTTGGATTGGTGGTGTTGGTAGCGGGTTTTGCTCGAGACTTGGGAATTCCAGAAGTCAAAAATTTTGTGGAAAAATCGTTTGACTGGGAAAAAATCCATTCCAAAGCCAACAAATTTGTAGTGATTTTTTCGGATAACGACCCTTACATTCCGGTACCAGAAAGTGATTTTTTGGCAAAACAATTGAAAATTACGCCCGTATTAGAGTCCCAAGCCGATCATATTCGAGCGCCGGATTTTGGACCGTATCCAAGGGTTTTAAAGTTGATTTTAGAAGAATCCAATGAAAAGTAGCGCCCT
Organism: Microcaldota archaeon; assembly: GCA_018813975.1. Taxonomy (GTDB): domain Archaea; phylum Iainarchaeota; class Iainarchaeia; order Iainarchaeales; family JAGVWC01; genus JAHJAQ01. The sequence continues at coordinate 6,312 of JAHJAQ010000031.1, read as the reverse complement.
TTATATCAAAGCGCCTTCTAGTATTAAAACTTTTTTTTAGTCTACATACCGACAACAAGATATTTATGAGTATTGTTTCTAAATGCCATACAATTTCTTTTTTAGAGGTTTTTTTTTGCACCGAGCCAGACTAAATTCCAATGGAACAAAGTACATAGCAGTTACGGGTGGCGTTATTTCTGGTTTGGGCAAAGGCGTGGTAACGGCTTCAATTGGACGCTTGTTAAAGAGCCATGGCTTTTCTGTTACTGCAATCAAAATTGATCCCTACTTGAATTTTGATGCGGGCACCATGCGTCCAACAGAACACGGAGAAGTTTTTGTTACTTTTGATGGCGGTGAAACCGATCAGGATTTGGGAACCTATGAACGATTCTTAGGAGAAACCATTTCTCGAAGCCACAATATTACGACCGGACAGGTTTTTGGAAAAGTAATTGAAAACGAACGCAACATGCACTACAAAGGAGTGTGTGTAGAGGTCATTCCCCACATTCCAGAAGAAACCCAAAGAAGAATAGAAGAAGTGGCTCAAAAAACAAAAGCCGATTTTGTACTAATTGAAATGGGTGGAACCATTGGCGATTACCAAAACATGTTGTTTATTGAAGCACTCAAAAAAATGTTTTTAGAAAATCACCCAATCCTATTTGTGCACGTGGTATATCTTCCAGTCCCCAGTAATGTTGGCGAAATGAAGACAAAGCCTGCCCAGCACTCGGTTCGAGCCTTGAATGAACTGGGGATTTTTCCAGATTTTATTGTTTGTCGAAGCAAACAACCCATCGATGACGTTCGAAAACAAAAAATTTCTACTTTTTGCAATGTAAAAGCAGACGAAATTATTTCCGCACCAGATTTGGAAACGATTTACAAAGAACCATTAGTACTAGCGGAACAAGAAGTGGGAAACAAAATCATGCAAAAACTAGGATTAACAAATCATGCCAAGCCCCAACTGGAAGAGTGGAAAAAATTCGTGGAAAAAATAGAACAAGCCCCTAAAACCGTAAAAATCGGGATTGTTGGAAAATACTTTGATATTGGAGACTTTGCCTTGGAAGATTCGTACATCTCCGTTATTGAAGCCATTAAATTTGCTGCGTGGAAACACAACGCAAAACCAAAAATAAAATGGATTGATTCAAAGCAGTTTGAAAAAAACCCTGAAAAACTTAAAGAATTGCAGGAGCTTGACGGGATTATTGTTCCAGGCGGTTTTGGGTCTGGCGGAGTAGAAGGAAAAATAAAAACAATCCAGTATTGCAGGGAAAACAACATTCCTTTTTTAGGATTGTGTTATGGCTTGCAACTAGCGGTTATTGAATTTGCTCGAAACGTGTTAAACTGGAAAGACGCTAACAGCGCGGAAGTAGATGAAAATACCACTCACCCCGTAATTGATATTATGGAAGAACAAAAAGCATTGCTCGAAAAAAACCAGTATGGAAACACCATGCGATTGGGCAACTATGATGCCGAACTAAAAGAAGGAACAAAGGTTTGGGAACTATATGGCAAGCAAAACAAAGTAGTGGAACGGCATCGCCATCGATTTGAAGTAAACCCAAAATTCGAAGCCGAATTAGAAAAAGGCGGAATGGTTTTTAGTGGCAGGAATCCCCAACGACAACTAGTAGAGTTTATTGAATTATCAGACCATCCTTTTTTTGTGGCAACCCAAGCCCATCCCGAATTTACTTCTCGCCCTCTTTCCCCCAATCCATTGTTTGATGGCTTTATTGCCAGTGCATTGAAACAACAAAAATAGTTTTTTGGTAAAGCAAAAAACCCTGTTTTTAAACCAAACGCTTTTTTATTTACTAAATGACTTTAGAGCGCATTCAAATTGGGGACAAAGAAATTATTCTAATTGGTACCGCCCACATCAGTCAGGCATCAGCTGATTTGGTAAAAGAAACCATTGAAACGGAGAAACCACAAGTAGTGGGAATAGAATTAGATATTCAACGATTCAAGCAGCTCCAAAACCCGCGCAAATGGCAGCAAACCAATGTTAAAAACGTGATTCAAGAAGGCAAAACCTATTTACTACTCTTGAATATTTTTCTAACCAATTTGCAAAGAAGATTTGGAGAAAGCGTGAACGTACGGCCGGGCCAAGAAATGATTATTGCGGCCCAACTAGCATCCAAACAAAAAATTCCCATTGCATTATTAGATCGGAATATTGAAGTGACCATGAAAAGAGCTTTCTCCCTGACTCCATTAAAAGAAAAAATAAAGATTTTCTTTTATTTAGTAAGTGGTCTTTTTGGAGGCGACAAAGAAGAACTTACCCCGGAAATAGTTGAAAAGCTAAAGCAAAGCGATATGGTAACCCAACTCATTCAAGAACTGGGAAGAAAAGCCCCAACCGTAAAAAAAGTGCTGGTAGATGAGCGCGATGCATTTATTGCCAGTCAAATTTTGAAGAACCCTGCTAAAAAATTAGTGTGCGTAGTGGGAGCAGGACACTTGAATGGTATCAAAGAATTATTATTACAACAAAAAACAGTGGATGAAAGAAAATTAATGCAATTGCCCAAAAAAGGAAATTTAGGAAAAATAGTGCAATGGAGCATTCCCGCAGTACTAATTGTTTTTTTGGTATGGGCTTTTCTAGCCCAAGGAATAACAGGCATCTTAAATCTGGCCATTTATTGGATTTTGATTACCGGAATTTTTTCCGCGATTGGCGCTGCCTTGGCGCGCTCTCATCCATTCACTATTATAACCGCTTTTATGGCGGCACCACTAACAACAGTTCATCCTTTGTTGGCGAGTGGTTGGTTTGCAGCAGCAGTAGAAGCAAAATACAAGCACCCGCAAGTAAAAGATTTTGAAAACCTTAATCAATTGAATTCGTACCGTGATTTTGAACGAAACAAAGTAACCCACTTGTTATTAGTAGCGGCTTTTACAAACTTGGGAAGCACGATTGGCGTGATAATAGCCCTGCCGACTATTTTATCACTTTTAGCGTGAAAAGAGAAAAATTAGGTTTCTCTTAAATAGCCCCAGTTATGCAGTTTGTCCGAATCCTCAAACCAGCGGTCGCCAATATCAGTTCGATAGTACATGTGGGGGATTATAATATTCTTTATTTTGCTGTACACCTGTTTTTGGGCCTGGCGCATGGTCGGACCGGTTCCGCACACAATCAGCACTACGCCAGAAAGTCCCGTTATCACCCATTCGCCATTAACCAGTTTTACGTCTTCAATATGTATTCCTTCAACCGGTTTTTTGAAATAAATTATAGTATCCTTTGATTTTACGTCAAATGTTTTTTTGTCATGAAAAGGAAATGGAGGCACAACAATTCTTAATCCAACTTGAAAACCACTGTTTACTTTTAGCTTGGGAGTATTTCCCTTTGCAAGTTCGAAAAGAAATTCCCCGATAGGCGTTACCATTCCTTCTTGCTGAATGCAAATCGTCGGATAGCCAAAACGGGCAGTGAATTCCAATGGATAAATGCCGTTTCCATTTACAATACAATTAATGTCAATATACCCTACATACTTTTCTTCTGCAAGCTTTCCCTCCAGTTTTTTCAGGGTATTGTTGAAAATCTTGTTGGGTCCGCTCCAGAACATCGCGGTTCCCATTTCCCCGGTAGAAGGTCCAAGGTCTCCCGGAAAAAGCTTTTTGTGCTCAAAGTTTACATTAATAGGGTATATGAATTCTTTTCCGTTAAAAAAAGCGCCCACTGCAACCTCTACTCCAGTAACCCTATTTTGCAATTGAAAAAGAGGGATCTTTTTTGACCATGCTTTTTGATAATCACTCAAAACCTGTATTACGTCTTTTCCGTCTTCTTCTTCCCCGACAAATAATAATCCTTTAATATTAGCGGCTATTCCGCTTGGCTTTATTACATACCTTCCAGGTTTTTCTTTCACAAAACGAATGGCATCATCAAAAGAATTAAAATCTCGATAGGGAATAATGGGAATTCCTGCTTTTTTCAGTTCTTCCTGTCCAAACGCCCGATCATCTTCCAAGCGATCGGTGTATGGCGTTCCACCCACCACATGTTTTCCCTGTTCTCTCAGCTTCTTAGCCTTTTTTCCCTGGCCCAGCACATCATCAAACACAATCACATCGGCCCACTTGACTTCTTTTTTCCAGTTATCCGTTTTAGGGACAAAGCCGTCTGCAATGTCTCTTTCCTCGCGATGCTGAATATAATACTTTACCCGATGCCCTTCCTTTTGGACCTGCCAGGCAATATCCCCAATAAGACCATCCAAGGATATAAAAAGAAAATTTTTTGGTTCCATGCATACTAATTATTGATTGAAGTATTTATTCGTTTTCCTTTCAGAGAAAAAAAAAAACGCCAAAGCACAGAAAAAAAAGAAAATAAAAAAAAAGAGCCAAAAAAAGGCTATTCTATCTGCGCACCGGGTTGAACTTCATCCTCTACTGTAACCACTGAATAACCATTTTGCTTGTTTTTAGTGGCCAATAGCATGCCCTCTGAAACAATGCCCGCCAATGGTTTGGGATCCAAATTGGTTACGACAATGATTTGCTTGCCGGTTAGTTGTTCTTTGGAATAAAATTCTTTCAAACCCGCTACCAGGGTTCGCGGCTTTTCGTCGCCAGTATCCACTTCTAACTTGTATAGCTTGTCTTTTCCTTCGATATCCTCGATTTTCAATACCTTTCCAACCTTTAACTCGATTTTCTGAAAATCTGAAAAAGAAGCCATTATAACACCAAAAAGGAATACATACCAAAGGTATTTTATTGCATAGCACGGATTGATTAGAGTATGAACCCAACTCAAATTCGCTTGGATTTTCCCTTATTACAACGTGAAATAGAGGGAAAGCCCATTACATACTTGGATAGCGCAGCCACTTCTTTAAAGCCCGTTCAAGTAATAGACGCGGTTTCAAGGTATTATAGCGAAACCACGGCTAATGTTCATCGTGGCATTCACAAACTATCAGAACAAGCGTCAGAAGAATTTGAAAAAAGCCATGAAGTGATTGGGAAATTCATTAATGCCAAAAAAGAAGAGGTTTTTTACACCAAAAACGCGACTGAAAGCATTAACGCAGTCATGTACTCTTTGCTAACCAATGATTTTTTTCAATCAGGCGACGAAATAGTATTATCCAAAATGGAACACCATGCTAATTTGGTTCCATGGCAATTTGTAGAAAAAAAAGGAAAAGCAAAACTGGTTTTTGTAGACTTGAAAGAAGATTTTACATTAAACATGGACGATTTACAAGAAAAAATTTCTTCCAAAACCAAATTAGTGGCCATGGCACACACTTCCAATACCGTTGCGAGTATTAATGACGTACAAAAAATTGGAAAAATCGCGCACGATTACAATGCCTTGTTTTTAGTAGATGCCGCTCAATCAGTTCCACACTTTAAGGTTGATGTTAAAAAAATTAAACCCGATTTTTTGGATTTTTCCGGTCACAAAATGCTCGGTCCAACTGGAACGGGAGTATTGTACGCGCAAAAGAACGATTGGAAAAAATGGAGCCATTCTTGTATGGCGGCAGCATGATTCAAAAAGTGGACTGGCATTCTAGTACTTGGAATAAACTCCCGGACAAGTTCGAAGCAGGAACACCCCACATTGCAGGGGCGTTTGGATTAAAAGCCGCAGTAGAATACTTACAAAAAATTGGCATAGAAAAAATTGAGGCCCACGACAAAGAACTCACCCAATACGCCTTAGAAAAGCTGGATTGTATTAAAGAGATCTCAATTCACAATCCCAAAGATCCCAGAAAACAAGGAGGCATTATTTTGTTTGACACTCCCAAAATGGCAGCACACGAACTGGCGCTTGCATTGGATGAAATAGCGAATATCGCGGTTCGAAGCGGCATGCATTGCGCCGAACCACTCGTTTCGAGCATTAATCCAGACGGCGTGTGCAGGGCTTCTTTTTATTTGTACAATACCCAAGAAGAAATTGACTTGCTTGCCAAAACACTAGAAACCATTTTTCACGGGTTTGGCTGAGGAAAAGCTATTCGAGCACGTCTTTAATTAACAAGTCTGGAATGCTTTTTTTGAGTTCGGAAAGCGAAATGTGCAATAAATGTTCGCTGTCTCCTCCGCCCGCTAAAACGTTTTTTTGTTTTTCAAAAGAAGCATTCAAAACCGTTTTGACACCATAAATTGAAATAGGGGGTAATCCGCCAATCACATAGCCCGTGATCTCTTCTACTTCTCTCGGCTGGGCCAAGCGCAATTTTTTTATTTGAAAAAGCTTTTTGAGTTTGGAAAAACTGGCTTGCTTGTCACCAGGAACCAAAATAAGAT
>JAHJAQ010000030.1 GCA_018813975.1 Microcaldota archaeon | reverse complement strand
TTTTTTTTGCTTATTCGGGCGGTGCAAACATCCGACCAAAGATTCCAAAGAAACCGCCTTTTTCTGCGTCTTCTCGGCTCTTATAATTTTTTCGTGTTTCTTCGATTTTTTCTTTCATTTCTTCTAATTTGTCTCGTTCCGAACTAGTTAGTTCTTGGGTATCCAATACTTCTTCAATATATTCCTCTTTTTTGTCTAATTCTGTTACTACTTCTCCATACGCATTACCTAATTCTTCGTTTCCTGTAAAGATATTCAAGATTCCCACATCTTGTTTTTTCTCTTCAATTACTTTGTGCTTTTTGAGGATATCTCCTGCAGCAGCTTGACCCGCGGTTTCATCTAGTGCGCTTGACTCATAAAAGTCCAATCCAACACTCGTTAAGAAATTGGTTTGTCTTTGCCCTTCCTTGAATACAATCATTTCACATTTTAAGTCCACAAAATTTGCTATCAGACCTGGAACATCATTTATTACGTCTTGACATTCTGCTGCCATTTCTTCCATAAACGCACATTGAATCTCGTGGCGTGCCATGCAAAACTCTGCTTCTATTTCTCCTCGAAACATTTCATTGGCTATTTCAGCCCCTCTTCGCTTGGCTTCTTCCGTACACATTCTATCGGCTTCCTCTGACATATCAGAGCCACCGCCCATTTCTGCTTTCATCTTTTCAATTACAGCATCATCACCTAAGTCACAATCTTCCGTGGTAACGCCGGGTCCAAGATTATACGGTCCGCCTGGTCCAGGTCCATAATTACCTGATGGCCCGCCAAATCCTGAGTCTGATCTAATACAACTTTCTTGTCCATAATCGTTCACTCCCCGATATTCTCCTGGTGGGCATTGTCCTGTTCCTGAACCATAAGGATCATAGTTTTGTAATTGTGCCATTGGAATAAATCCTAAAAGAGGAAACAAGCTTTGTCCAAAAATTTGGTCTAATACACTGCCTGCTAACTCGCCTTCACCGCAATCCGAAGAACAATTCTCGGAGTTTTCTGCTCCTTCACAAATACCATCTCCACAAAATGGTTCTGGTGGTGGAGAACCACAATCATTGGAACAATTATAAGAGTCTTCTCCGCTTTCACAATTACCGTTTCCACAAACTGGGGCCGGGTGTCCACAATCATTGGAACAATTATCGGAATTTTCTCCTTCTTCACACTTACTATTACCGCATTCTGATGATTGTTGTTGCTCACAGTCTTGAGTGCAATTAGGATATTCTCCCCATTCGCAAACAGCATTTCCACAAACTGGTTGGGGTCCACAATCGTTCGGGCAAGTATTATCATTTTCTCCGTTATCACACCTGTTGTCTCCACAATAGGGTGCGCCTTGTTTCGTGATACATTGTTGTCCATTCCAATACTGATTCTGCGGACAATCAATAACAACATTCGAGCTTGGCCCATAAGGTCCTGACCCGCCTTGTTGCCATTGGTTGTCTTGTTCTATTCTTTGTCCTTCTATTACTTCCCTGTCTTTATAGCGCTGGCATTCTCCTCTAAATCGTGCTAACTCGCGTTTAAATTCTACTTGCATTTGTTCGTCGTGTTTTACTGTTTCTTTTTCAAACATAAACCTACAAATTCTTTCAATGCGGCCTTCTATGTCGCCTTGTGATAAACTTGAAAAATTAAGGAATTCTTCTACATTCAAACCCATTTCCTCCACGGTTTTTTTAACATCTGGCGGTGCCATTCGCGCAAAATTGTTAAAGGTACAATACTCTTCTGCACTCACACCACATGATGAATTAGCCATGTCGCTTTGTCGTTCACAAATGGATGTTATTCGAGAAGGATCATACGCGTTTAATAATAATTGAACATTAGCTGCTTTGCTTGCATCGGTTTCCAACAAACAGTTTTCTTTCATTTCAGTGCGGTTTGCAATAGTGGCTCGCATTAATTGCGCTCCCACTAAAGTTTCAATCATACTGCCTGCACCAAGAAATCCCCTTTGGCTTGGGTCTCCAGCACCACCCATACTAAAATCAAATCCACCATTGTTACCGCCAAATCCAAAAGGATCTTTTTCTTGTGGAGAATTATCTCCTTGTGAACCATAATCTCCGTTTGATGGTCCGCTATTGGGGTCGCTGCCAGAAGAAGAATCATATCCATATTGCGCGAGTCCATTACTCGCTAAAAAGCCAAAGGCCAATAGAGCGATAAAAACAGTTTTGATTGCTTTTGATGGCATTCGATACAAACACAATTCTGCACTATAAAAAGGTTACTATTTGGAATTCGAATAATCAAAAACTAGTCTAAAACCCTGTTTTTGGGGTTTATTCAAGTTCGCCGTCAGGCAAGCTCCAGGGTTCAAACGACCAGGTACAATCAAATTTGGTTTCTGAATCAATAATTTGATTGCACAAGGACTCGTTTTCCGTTCCAACAGCCACTTGCAAAATACAATCATCTTTTACATCGGCATCTGCAATCAAATTACAAGGCGCTAGTTCCATGGTGTGTTGGCTAACAAATCGCAAGCAATCATCGGCCCAATAGGATAAAGAAATTTGTTGACACGAACTAGCAGAATTATTTCCATATCCAAAATCATAATAGCATTGATCGCGTTGAGGCAACGGCAATGAATCACAATCACTTTCTATTCCTTTTGCCACGATCACATCTTTTTGACACCATTGCACATTTGTTCCAGAAAGCGACGCACACAACGAACTATTTTTTTGTACAATCGCGACTTGAGTAATACAATCTTCTTTTTGATTTCCAGTTAGTACTGTGCAATCCGAGACCGTATCAAATTCTTGTGGTTGGGTAGGCTCGCGATCGTAAAAATAGCCTTCGGAAGAATCAGGCTCGTTTTCATCTGGCTCTGGTTCTGGTTCGGGCAATGGTTGGAAAGGATTAAACACCACTACAAACAAGGCCACTACTAGTACGATTACAATAATCCCAATTATGACTGGTTTCAATCCAAAAACCTCTAAAACACCCTAAAACGATTAAATAACAGCACATTTTAGAATAAAAAGCCTTTCTATTAGAAAATAATAGTGCAGTAGTGGAAGGCACGCTATCGCTTGGTCTCAGCATTTATCAAAGGCTGGCGAAATAATACTGTCTTCGCCTTTGGCCGACAGTATTTGCTTTGCTAGTTGGTTGGGATTTCAAGTGAGGAAAGTCCGCCCACTTCGGCCTTTTTTCAAAAGCCCGGGAAAAAAATACATCGTACTATCTTTGATAGCACATCGGTATAACCGAGCTGAACGAAAAGGCAAGCAAAATCACTTCTGAGAGGAAGTCCACGAGAACAGAAACGATATCCTTCGGGAATGAAACGGCTCGTGGTTACAACACAGTTCAAAACTGTGGGAAGTGCAACACCCCAAGCCGGTGGCTAAGACCGATGCATGCAACCTTTTTCCAAAAGGTTGACGAAAAATAGGCCATTTTCGATGGCCCTTGCTTCGCCGATTAAAAGAAAAAGGTCAACAGAAGGTGGCTTACTCTCCACTGCTACACCACAGCTTTTTTCCAAAAAGCTGGCAAAAAAAGTCCTTCGGACTTGTGCTTTAAGCACAATTAAAAAAGCTGGCAAAAGATATGTGGGTTATTTCGCTGTTGCTCAATAACCCGATAATATTTTTTCTTTTTTGGAATTGATTTTGTATGGTTTACACGTATTCGCATTATATTTCTTTGGGAAACGTGCGTAAAAAAATTGCAGACCTCGTTTCTTTTACAACACCCGCAACTGTTTTAGATGTGGGAACTGGGGATGGATTATTTGCTATTGCATTTTCCAAAAAAGAAAACGTAAAAAATGTTTTAGGAATCGAATTAGCACCAGAATTTTTAGCGCTTGCAGAAAAACAAGTTCAAAACCACGGAGTAAAAAATGTTTCTTTTCAAAAAACCGATTTTTTTTCTTCAGAACTAAAGCCGGGCTTTGACTGTATTTCCTTTTTTCTGGCGGTTTGCGAATTCAAAAAACCGGAAAAGGTTTTTAAACGTGCTTTTGAATTATTAACGCCGGGCGGTTTTCTGGTTTTGGGCGAAGAATTTCCTGAACTTGCGGAAAACAAAGCACAAAAAATTGGTTATGAAATCAATCGTGCATTAGGCTATAAGCACTTTCCCTTAAAAAAAATAAAACAAGAGCTGGAAAAAACCGGTTTTGAAATATTGGTTGAAAAGGTTTTCAAAACAAATTATCCTCTGATGAATGAAAACGATTTAATGAATAATGTTCATACAGCACGGTCTATGGTAAATAATACTGGTCCTCACAATTCTAGTTCATCTATTTTATTAAAAAGGATTGAAGATATTAGTGGAATACCCTCTGAAGAGTTATTGGGACC
>JAHJAQ010000029.1 GCA_018813975.1 Microcaldota archaeon | reverse complement strand
GTCACTGTCAACCATCCACTTTCAACATCTTTTTCCAATAAAACCTTCCATTTCAAAACAACCACCAAAACAAATATGTCACTACACTAATTTAAGGATTTCTCCAAAAAAGCCTCTATTCGCCTTCTTCTCTCATCGAATTGAGTTTAACGAATATCTCTTCCCAGAATTCTTCCTGCCAGACGGATAATTTGTTATTATTGGCTAGAAAAAGCAATGGAATAAAAATATTCAAGATTTCGTTAGCGCCTTGTTTTCCATTGGCTAGTTGAGAAAACAATACCATTCCTTGAGAATCCATTTTTTCGTGCACCAAGGCAAGAACATCTTTCATTTTGGTTTCAATATTCATCTCGGCAAATGGCAGGGTAAAACGAATTTCCTCAAATTTTTTGGACAAACTGGTTTTAGCACTACTCTTATTCAACATGACTTCGATTGTATTCACTAATTCATCCAAAGTAACTTTTCCTTCGCGAATCCCGCGCATAGACCTTAATTCTGGAATGCCACGCTCTAACAAGGCTCTTTCTTCCGGAGATAATTCTCTTTTGGCTTCTGCTTTTTCCAAATCATCTAAAGTAGTAATGCGCAAGGACTTGGACTTGGTTTTTAACAAAATCGCTGAAGCCAGCATTGCATTGGCTGGCACCCTCAAATTAGCTTGTTCTAATGCACCAATCTTTTCCAAGTACTTGTCTGCCAGCAAAATAATATCAATGTCCCAAGGATCCATTTTCTCTTGTTTTACAATAGTCAATAAAATGGTTTTCCAGGCTGGCTGGTCAATCAAATCCACCAAATACTCGTGACTCACGGTTTCAGGCAATTCCACGGTTTTGAGATCTGGCAATGCCTGTTCCGAATCTGCAACAGACTTGGATTTTGGACTAGAAAAAGGCCTTGGCATAGTATAAATAGTATTGATTAGGGCGGGTTTTAAACCTACTGGAACACTCTAAAATGCCTTAAATCCGGTAAATTCGTACGGTATCACGCAGTCTCTGCCGAACAGGTCTTTTTTTTCTCCTGGCTCTTGGAAAAGGTTTTTTAAGCTCGGAACGAATATGCCCTAATGATTCTCTGGTTTTATCAGCCGGACTGGTTAGGCTTAAGTGTCCTTGTGTTGGAAAATTCCTTGCACTAGTCCCAATTGCTCTTATTAAAAGAGCTCTTTGCTCTCGCAAACATTCTAGCCACCACTCTCCAAAAGAACTTCCACTTAATTTTTTCTGGTTTAATCTAAAACCGCGTTTTTCAATGCGATTCCTAAGCAAGTCAGGCTCGATCTCCCAATTAAAAGAAAGCATCCGTTTTCCCAATGCTTTTTTTGCAAACACAAAAAATTTTCGGAGTTCTGGGAAATACCATCGATTTCTGTGTTCTTGAGCACCTCGCAGTAAATTCTCTGTTGGCTCTGAAACAGAAACAGAAAGAGGAGGTGAAAAAGGAGTTACAATAATAAATAAATGATTTGGGTTTCGTGCTGCTCGTTTAACTTGTTTTGTCCAAAGAGCAAGTACCTTAGAAAGATTTTTTTGTATTATTCCTGGAGGCGGTTCTTGTTTTTCACTAGAAACTGAGTAAAAAGGATGCACTAACAAAGAAATTTTGTTAATTTCTTGGACCATAAAAACAAAATAGGAAAAGGACTATAAAAGACTTTACGTGCCTTCTTCCCACGAATTCAAATACTTGCGTTGTTCACTGGTTAGTTCTTCTCTTGTAAGACCCAACGAGGTTAGTTTGAGCTGAGCAATTTGAGAATCCACTTCTTTGGGTAACAAATGCACTTTGGCATCTAATTTTCCCTTATTCAAAATTCCATATTCTAATGCCAGTGCTTGACCACAAAAGGATAGATCCATGACCTCTGATGGATGGCCTTCCGCAGCAGAAAGATTAATGAGTCTTCCTTCCGCACACAAAAAGAGCTTTTTACCATTCTTCATTTGGTATTCATCCAATTGCCATCGAATCCTTCGCTTTCCAGAACTATTTTCTTCTAGTGCAGCAATATTAATTTCGGCGTTAAAATGTCCACTGTTAGCAAGTACTGCTCCGTTTTTCATGAGCAAAAAGTGTTCCTTATCAATCACGTGCTTGTTACCCGTAATGGTTACAAAAACATCCCCAAGCTTACTAGCCTCTACCATGGGCAATAAGCGATAGCCATCCGCATGCGCTTGTAAAGCCCTTACCGGATCAACTTCTACCACAATTACATTAGACCCCATTCCCTGAGCTCTTTGGGCAATGCCTCTTCCACAATCGCCATAACCAACCACTACAAAATTTCTTCCTGCAAGCAGTAGATTCGTGCAACGAAACAAGCCATCCAAAGTAGATTGACCAGTTCCATAATAATTATCAAACAAGTGCTTGGTTTGATTATCATTCACCGCAATAATCGGATATTTTAACGCATTATCTTTTTCCATGGCGCGTAATCGAATCAAACCAGTGGTGGTTTCTTCGGTTCCCACAATCAAATGCTCTAATAAGTCTGGTCGCTTGGAATGAATTTCTGAAATTAAATCACAACCATCATCAATCGTAGCATATGGTTTTTCATCCAACACCAAATTTAAAAACTTGTAATAATCCTCATTGGTTTCTCCTTTGTAAGCGAAAACTCTAACCCCTTCTTCTGCCAATGCAGCTGCAATATCATCTTGTGTTGATAAAGGATTACAACCCGTAATCGAAACATCAGCCCCGCCTGCTTGAAGGGTGCGCACGAGCATACCGGTTTCTTTGGTAACGTGCAAGGCCATTCCAACTTTAATTCCTTTTAATGGTTTTTCTTTTTCAAATCGTTCCCGAACTTTTTGAAGAGCACCCATTTGCATGTCAGCCCATTCCAAATTCATTTTTCCTTGTTTGGCTAGTTTCGAGTCTTTTACATAGCTGTCCATTGTTTTCACTTCCTAGTGCCTCCTTGTTTTCTTTTTCGAGAATGACTTCCCTTATCCAAAAAGAGCTCGTAAGCGGTTCCCACTGCGATTTCTCCTTCATCCAGTCGCCTAGCAACACCACGCAGTACTCCACGCCTTTCTGGTTCCCACATTCCAGAGCCTACTTGGCGCAAAATTCTCCTTCTTCTACCATCTTTACCAACTTTAGGATACACTTCTTTTTTCAACAGGTGTTTTATTGGTAGTGTTCGCGGCATACTACAAAGAAAAGGGCTTTAATAATTAAAAAGGTTTTCAGTTACTCAAAAACTCTATAGCGTTTGTCTAGACTGACATTTTTTTGACGTTGAGGGGCATTTCCCGAGTTTCGAGCACGTT
>JAHJAQ010000028.1 GCA_018813975.1 Microcaldota archaeon | reverse complement strand
CTAAACCATTGCCTGTCCTCATGTATGTGGCTTACATGGAAGAATTGGATCGAATGCCCAAAAAAGAATACGAGGCGTACTTGGCAAAGATGGGAACGCTAAGCAAAAAAGAAAAAGAAGAATTGGAAGAATTGCGCAGAAACGGAAAAAAGAAAGCGGCTTAAACAGTTTCTGGTGCAACCAATTCTTCTGGGCGACGTGGTTTAATGCGCGTTCGAATTACCATGAGCACGCCCAAGAGAGAAAGCACGAATAATCCCAAGGCAAATGGATTCTCAGGAACACTATTCAAATTAAAGATTCCGTCTCCGTCGCCCCCAATATTCAAGTTCAAAAGGTTTCCTGTTGCCGTAGTACTTACTTTCCCGTCCGGTCCTACTTGAGTGCTTAAACCGCGTGTTCTAAATGCTTCTAACAAGGGCAATAATTGCGCGTTTTCCGTATACCACAATCCTTTTTCAGGATCATACCAAAACGCTCCTTTGTCCCCTTGTGCACTCAACAAGGGTTCTGGTTGACCATTATAGGTTAGAATGGGTTTTCCGCCTTCTGCACTAAAACCCAAGTCATGGGTTTGACCATCTGCGGTTGTAACCCTAACGCCATCCGGCGTGGCTTCAATCGAAGTAATGGCTTGATCCACTAAAACCTCTCCGGTTCCCTTATCAATCACTTTAAAGCGCGGTTCACAGGCAGGAGGAGGACCAGAATAAAAAACAAATCGTCGAGTAGGCGTATCAAAAATCTTGAATGGCCCAAAGTGTTCTAGGCTTTGGTTGAATTGTTCTGCTTTGTGCAAGGCTTGTTCAGAGGTAGGATCTCCTTTAATTTCCAAATCAATGGCGGGTTCTTCACAATCAGTAATAGGATTTCGCGAAGTGGTGGGAGTTGCTCTTAAACCATCCACCTCATTTTGATTCAAAATAATCTTTTCGTTTCGTTTTAACCATACAATTAATTCATTGGTGGATGGCTTGTAAATGATTACCCCGTTTTGAAATTGAATGCTTTTTAGTCTTCCCACATCGTTATCACCATCAACAGAAGTAATTAACGCAGTCTGGGTATTGGAAAAAATATCCACGTGCGATTCAATTCCTTCTGCAATCTTTCTTGGAATTCCTTCTGCCGTAATACGCCGAGTAGGGGCTAAGGCAAAAATATTCGGATGCGTATCGGTTACAATAGCTTCTGTTAAACCAAAAACCTCGGTTAAATCATCACCAATCATTCCCACGCCGGTTTGGGCAATAACGCCTTGGCGAATACAATCCAATACTTCCGGATGCATGACAAAAGTATGAGATTCAATGTCCATGGAAAAAATCACGACGTTTTCATCGGATGGCAAACCCACTTTGGTTAAGGTATTAGGGTATTCGATTGCCGGAATGTTAGTATTTGTGGAAGGCAAGCGCGCAATATCTTCATCCGTAATAACGGGTTCTCCGTTTACCAATACTTGTCCTTTTTCAAAATCACTGGTAACCGTGGTGTTACCATCTCGCACATTTTGGATGCCTGTGGTTTTGTAGGAGCTCATATCCAATTCAGAACCGCCTTGCAACCACAAATAAAACAAGTGCGTGCCGGATAACTGCCCGCTTGTTAGTCCTTCCGTGGTTAGAACCGCTTCCACCAAATCCTTGGTTTCTGCATTCTGAATTAAAGAATCTAATTGCTGTTGGGCTTCTTGGGCTGCCTGTCCGCTCCATCCATCCGGATCCCCGCCTTGAAAAGCGCCCAGCAATCTATCACTGCCTTCTTGAATGGCTTCTGAAATTTTAGTGGTATTCAAATTGCCCCCTGTTTGGGCATCTTTCTTTTCTTCTTCAATGGCGGGCGCAAAAAAGTGCACAAAATAACCTTCTTGGGTATCCACACAATCTTGTAATTGCGGAGTGAGCAATACTTGTTGAACCGCCGAGCCTAGAAAACCAGTCCAAGTAAAAACCGCGTATCCAATTGCTTCTCCAAAAGCCAGGGCACCGCCAACAGAACTACCCTCTGGTAATATCCTGCCAAACACGGGAATGCTTGCATTCATTTTTTTAACCGCATCCTGACAGGTTTCCTTATTGCGAATCGCATCCTCTAAATCAACACCGCCACTCTCGGTATCCATGTCTCTTGTATCGCCTTTCAAATTCGTTCGATACGTATAAGCAATCAGGTTTTGACCAATTTCTTGTTCTTTCGGAGGCGTGTCCTCTAAAATAAACGAGTTTAGTTCTTCGGGTGAAAAAAAGAATGGCGAAAAAGTGCGCAAGTCCTTGGTTTGCAGGGAAATCTTGCAATGCTCACAATCATCCGAACCAGAAGTATACACCGCAAGGTTTCCCACCTCGCTTCTCATTTCATTGTGTGTAATGCTTTGGTATAATTCGTTAATAGGATTGTATTCTTGGGATAATTCATCCAAAATCATTTTCCAGGGAAGTTTGTTCAAAAACGCTACAAAAATATCGCCTTGGTCGCTACCCGCATTTGCGAAAAAATCAATGAACGAATTGTTAAACAAGTCACTTTCACCATGATAAATATCCAAGCTAGTCCACGTATCGGGTAATTGATAAAGCGAAACGGCTTCTTGTCCAAATCCTCTTTTAAAACCCCAAAATGCAAAAGGATAGGCTGTTAGTTTTAATCCTCCTTTTGGGCTCAAATAGGTTTTGACTATATTCTGGTGTTTGGCAAAATACTGGTCCAATAAACTGCCCCAGTGTTGGCGATACTGCCATCCGTTTTCACGCACGCTCGCCACAATCGTGTCCATGTTGCGTGCAAACGCTTTAACGGGTTTGGCTCCACGATCGCCCAACATTAAATCCGCTAAGTCATCCACGGAAAACTCGCGTGCTTCTGCATAACCACCCCGATACACGCCTACATCGCCCGTGGTTTTTTTCAAAATATAATCCAAGTTATTTTTTTGCAAGGGCACAAAGGCTTCATCATCCAATCGCGCATACATGTTTCCAAAGTTTCCTCTTGCAACCGCATCCTCTAAAGTATCGCGTGTAATTTTAGTGACTTCTTGGCCTTGCGGTCTAACCTCATACAATAATAGTTTTCCGTTTCGACTGGTATAGGCTTCTCTAAACTGGGCAATACCTTGTCCTTTACTAAAATCAAAGTGACCATCCCCCATTTTTTTGAGCATAATATCATAAAAATCAGAATCAACCGATGGCTGGACAAAAGCACCATTATCGGTTTTTACCGCATACTTTTGCCAGTTCACGGATTTGTGGTTTAAATGCCAAGAGGGCACATCAATTCCTGTGAAATCATCAATGTCACGCCAAATCTTTCCAGTTTTAGTGGCGAACTGGCGCTTGGCCAGAATAAACTTCGGATCTGCTGGGCTAAGGCCTTTGGTAAGCGCAAGGAATTCTTCTTCCGCCAGATCTCGTGCTAAAGCATTACTGCGCGCATATTGCTGCATGTTCGTAAAATACCGATAATAGTCCCCGCGCTTTACGGGATCGGTTAAACCCGCTAGCTCTTTTTTGAAAGTAGGATTCCACCAAGCATTAAAGCCACCGCCTTCCAATACTTTTTGAGCGCTTACCAAAGAATTATCAAAGTCCAGTACTTTGCTTCGAATGAGCTGGTTTTGACGCTTTTGAACCCATTGGGTATACCAGCTATCTGGCATGGAATACAAGCTTCGAATCTTCCTACCCAACACACTATTTTTAGGATTAAAAATATCTATTCTCCTACCACTCCAACCAAATGCCCTGCGCGTGGCATTCATTAAACTAGGTCCAAAAGAAGTAGCCAATAGGGTGCCACTTGAATAGGCATTAAACATTTTGTCAAACATGGAATACGTATCAATATAACACGCTGCACTGGTGCAGTTAGAGTTTAGGCTGGAAGAAAACTCCTCTGTTAAAATACTATTGGGAATAATTTTTCCTTTTAATCGTTCTGCGGTTTGCAAGGGCAATTGGTTAACATCCATAGAAGAAATGAGTTCTGCTTTTACAGTATCCAATTCTTCTTTGAAAAGACCTTGAACCGAATTGTTTTCTTCTTCTGGTTTAACCAAATTCCAAACGTCACTAAACACATTTTTATAATTGGCAATAATTCCCGCGCCATCGTTTCGCAATTGTAGTTTTTGGCCTAACAAAGCACACCCATCGTTTACATCCTCACATCGTCCTGCTCGCAAGGTATCGGGTAATAAAATACCAAATGCAAATGCACCAGAAGAATACCGATTCAATAAGTGATCTAGTTCTGCCGGATCCATTTTTTGGTTGGGAAGCTTTTGTTTAATACCAAGCTCTCCTTTTTCATCAGGCAATAACAAGACATTTTGATCAATCGAATCGCGATGCTGTTTGCCCGGCGCGCCAGAATCCAATTCTTCTCCCACAAAACCTTCTTTTAAAGTAGTATCCCACAACTTTTGGCGTTCACGCGGATCCATTTCAGTATTATTACACGCAAAACCAGTGCGTTGCGGTACAATAACACTTTCGGGTAACTGCAAATCCAATAAACCTTGTTGTTGTTCCAGCAAAGGAATTTCTGGGGGGCGCTCTGGTTCGCGGTATACTTCTCCAGTCAGCGGATTACGAAAAGGCTCGGGAGACAATTTCCCTGTTTCTGGAGGAGT
The DNA here is from genome assembly GCA_018813975.1 of Microcaldota archaeon. Classification (GTDB taxonomy): domain Archaea; phylum Iainarchaeota; class Iainarchaeia; order Iainarchaeales; family JAGVWC01; genus JAHJAQ01. The sequence continues at coordinate 29,099 of JAHJAQ010000028.1, read as the reverse complement.
GGTTCCATTGGTTTCTTGGGCCAAGGCCGAGGTGGCAATAGTCGTGTTTATCAACAAAAAAATCAGTAAAAGACTTGCCCATTGATTTGCACTTCTCACTTCAAACACCACAACCCATTCAAACAGTATAACCAATATTAGTTCTTATAATATAAATATTGGGTTTCTTAAAAACCACTTTTTTGGCTGACCATAAAAAAAGGCAATGTTCTTTTGGCGATACTCCTACTTAGGCCCAATATATCAGGTATATCAATCCCGGAATCACCCAGGAAAGCCAAAACAAGAGCAAATATACTAGAATAAATGTTACAACCCAAACCGCGATAAAGAACCGCGGCCAAATATTTGGAATCCTAGTTTTTAACCAGTCCTTAACAAATTCTCCCAGTAAAATCAAGGGCAATAACAATACGGCAAACAAGATTCCCACTACTGCCATTCGAAACAACCCTAAAACGAATTGAGCCCCCATTTCTACAGGGGTTACGCGCAATTCAGGGGGAGGAACGCCAATACTCGAATCCTGAAAAGCCTGCCAAACGGGGAAAAAAAAGGCAATGATTAATAATACAAAAACGATTAGATAACTAGACAGAAAAGCACTTTGAAGCCAAGATCGCCCTGCCTTTTCACGCCAAAAGCCATGCAATCGCCTTCCTACTAAAAAAACAATCAAAAAAATGGGAATGCAGTACCAAAAACTCGTCCATACTAGGCTCGCCAAAGAAAACAAAAAATTTCCCAAAATATCCAATACCATACCAAGAAAAAAGGCAAAAGTAGTATAAATAAGGAGCGCTTCTTGAAAAAAAGAGACAAAAAGTCAAGGTCACGGATTGAAGCAGAATGGTAAACGTCATTGAATTTGGATTATTTTTGTATGCATTAGGAGGATCCGCGAGTATTGGATACTGGGCATTCATTTCTTTTTTACCGGACTTTCAAGTCAAAGCCAAAACATACAAGCTTGGATATAGTTTTATTGCGGGCGCAGCCTACACCCTAATCGTCTTTTTACTATCGTTTTTTTTATCCGAGATTAGCTACAACAACATGGCATTCTTAGAAATATTTTTTTGGCTGATTCCCATTTCGTTTATTATTCTCGCAGTCATTGTGGTGGGAAAAAAAGCATGGGCATTCTACCAATTTAAACAACACGAAGAAGTATTAGCAGAACCAGTTTTTGAATCGGAAAAAGAAAGTACAAGGGAAATGGACCCCATTCACACGATTAGCACAAATGTTTTTGACAGCGAACCCGCAACTTCCCCAAAAAAAGAAATGAAAAAAGTTTTTTCTGACAGGCCCATGAAAGAAAAACCAATCGCATCAGAAAAAAACACAGAAGAACTTTTCTTAGAAAAAGCACAACAATTCCAACCACTAGCACCGATTATTTCAGATGAAGAACCCGTTCCCAAACTCGAAAAAAAAATAGAAGAGCACTTTTCTCCAGCCACTCCAAAAAATGAAAAAAGTCCAACAAAAACAGAACGCGGAAAATACGAAGAAGATGTAGAATCAGAAATTCGAAAAATCATGGATGACAAAGAAGAAATACCAATAGAAGAATTCAACCCCACTTCAGAAAAACCAAAACCCGAACCCGCTAAAGAAGAAAGGTCAAAACTCAGTCAAGAAGAAATTGAAAAAATAAAGAAAGAACTCAAAGAACGCATGAAAAAAGAAAAAACAAGTGAATAGGAAAATCAATTATGAAATTTTTTCCCACTAAAAACCGGCAAACCATTTTTTGGATGGCATTCTTTTGTTTACTCTTTTTTTTGACTGGTTGTATTAAAATGAATGTTCTCGAACAAGTGAACACAAGCGGTTTATCCAATGTAACCGTGACCATGGATCTTTCCGGGCTTAGTGACATGAGTGAAATGCCCGACGGAACAAACAGTATTCCAATACCTGATTTAGATCCTGATCAATTGTGTGATGACATTCTCAATCCGAACCCTACTCCAGAAATGTCCATGACGATTAGTATGCCCGGTGTTCAAGAACTATCCAATGTAGATTGCCAAGCTACGGAAGAAGGAGTTGTAACCATTACGGGAACTTATCAGTATCCGAAAGAAGCAATCACCAGTCAAGAAGACTTTTTGGGAACCACGTATTCTTTTGATCCTACACTTGGAAGTCTAATCGAATTTCCAAAAAGCGATACACCACCACTTGAATTGGGGGAAAGTTTTGCTTCCGTGGCCGCTCTAAAAGCCGCGGGATTTGAAATGACCTATCAAGTGGAATTGCCCGGCATGATTACTAATGCCCAAAATGGCATTATTCAAAACAATAAAGCAGAATTTGATATGGTCGCATTAGCCATTAGCAGCCAAACACCCTTAGTGCAAAGCACGAACTACAACCTTACCACTATTGGTTTAATCGCCGGCAGTGGTATTGTGGCACTCATCAGTATTATTTTTTTAGTGCGTCGAAAAAGAAAATCAAAAGAACACTATTATAACGCACCTCCAAATAAAGAATCCAAAAAGTCCACTATAGCACGAGAAGCTTCTTCTTCCTTACACTATGATCCGCGCAATGGTCCGCCACGTTCAGGACAACAACGCACCCCGCGAAGGTTAAAGCGATTTGAACGAAAAGGAGAAACAAGCCCACAAAAAGAATATTTCAATGATCCTTATGCCGAACTATATACTGAACGAGATGCATCATCATTTGGAACAGTCTTGCATGACCTCAAAAAAGAATCTCGACATGGAAAAGACCATGCCACAAACGAATTGGATACACTAGCACAAAACATTACCGATCAAACCACGCGCGAACAAAAAAAACAAAAAGAATTGGAAGAACTCAAAACCAAACTTGGAAGGTTATCTGGAGAAGGAAATGAAGAGACCGGTTATTCTAGTAGAAAGCATGGACGGTTTCGGGATCGCTATAAAAAAGAAGAAATAATAGAAAACCCCAAACCAGCAGAATCCAGTGATTCTCAAGCCCAACTCGACAAACTAAAACAAATGGAATTCAAAGAACTACTAGGCGAAAAAAAAGAAGGAACTGAAGACAGTGAGTTGGGAGAAATAGAAGAACTTGAAAAAATAGAAAAAGGAGAAACCCCAAGTAAAAAAGAAGAAACCCAAAAATGCCCGAACTGCCAAAAAGAAACCGACCAAATCTTGTACTGTCATGAATGCGGAACCGGCTTTTGTTCCAGTTGTGCGAGTTCTTTCAAAAAACAAGACAGCCAAACCTATTATACCTGTCCCACGTGCCAAACCAAGGTAAAAGAACAATAAAAGTTTTTCTGATAGAATAGTATGGTTATTGGAAAACCCGATTGATTATAAAAAAACGGTTTTTCGTGTAGTTTCCGCCGGGGTCTGAAAAGGATAATTGGAATTTGCACTGGCGGTTCACGGGCGGATCAGCATCAGGACTCTTTACTGTAACGGAAACAAATTCTTTTTTGAACAAGCGAATGGAAAAATCCTCGCTGGCATCATACACCGCGGCAACCAACTTGCTCTCATTTGATTGGTTCCATTCCAAATCTTCATCCGTAAGATGCACCCAAAAACCCTCGTCAATATGGCTTTTAGCTGCATCACTAGAACCCAAAATAAAATCTACTTTAGCTACTTCAATAGCAGCATCCATAGGGGGAATGGTAACAGGCCCGGAAACCCAAGCAGGCATACAATTAAACGAAGCATCAGGCGCATTGGAAATCTGTAAATTAGATAGCTGAAAACTAGACTCGTTTTTTATTTCAAATTTGAGGGTTCGAGAATTAAAAGAACCATCTGCGTTTTGGTATAACGTAGTGGAAGGCGGAAACAAAAAGGCAACACCGCTTTGCACGCCGGGCCCTACAAACTTTTCTTCAGCAGTACAACCAGGAGTTCCAGCTATACAACAATCCAAGCCAGCAAATGCGGGATAATTTGGTTTATCAGGCCCGGGTTTATCGTCAAGACGAATACTAGACCAAACCGCAAAATGCACTTCGCTTTCTACTTGATCTGGACGAGGACCCGGAACGATTGGTGCGGACAAAAAAACCGTTCTAGAACTCGTGCGCGAAACACCAGGCAAGGTAAAAAAGAATTGGTCCATGGCCAAACGATCCAATGGCTTACAGTATTGAAACACGTGGCATTCTTGTTCGACTCCCGGACAATTAGCTGGATCAAATTCGCTCTTGTAAAACAAAAAATAAGGTATTTGATTATCGATTTGGTCGGGCATGTACAAATAAAAGGCATAATCCACGGAATCTCCTAGTGGCTGCATGATCGCACGAATCATATCTTTCAGTTTTTTCCCGGTTTCATCCAAGCCACCGTCATCTGCAAAATCTTCTTTTATGGCAGCCATTAAAAAATCAATTTCTTCTGGCGGATTACCGCTCGAAGGGCATTCCTCTAAACTACACAGTGGATCCCTGGGAGTACTGGAATACAAGATTACTTTTAAAGCGCTTGAAACATATTCGCGAAACTGTTCTTTTTCGGTTTGTTCATCCAACGAAAGTCCATAATTGGTTCCAAACGACAATAAAAACAATGCCAAGCCACTTACAATTAAAAAAAAGAAAAACGCATCCATAATCGAGGACTGACCTCTATTGTTTAGTCTTAATTGTACCATACCATCACCGACAATATTGCAGGACGAAACTTTTTATCGTCTAAAACCGCTAGTGGATAATTCACGCGCAAGGGATTTTTGTTTAAGGTAATCTCTCTAGAAATGTCATCCAAGGACCCAATCGTAGCGTGAGTGCCTTCTCGATCACATACTAGTGGATGAGAAGTTCCACTGGCATCAAGCATTTGAAAAATACGATCATTATCCGTCCAAGTAAAATAATCTCCAGGATCATCTTTTGCTTGCCATTCTTTAAAGAATTCATAATTATAAAAAATCGCACCATCATTGGTTGAAATTGTGAAAACCACGGCCCTAAAATTATAACGAGAAACCTCTAGGCTATTACAAGCAATTTCCCATTCAGAATACAAATCCAATAAGCTGTCTCCTTTCATGGTCTTGCCAAGACCCAATAACAATAAGCGCTGGTCAAACTCGATTTTTTTTTCTTCAAAAGAATTAAACGCAAAACCAAACGCACTAAAAAAAATGAGCAAGGCAACAGTTAATGGAATCAAGGATGGCAAGTCATCGCCAATCGGCCCCACAAATCCACGCTGATTTTTTGGCTTAGGATCCCGGTGTTGCAATTCCAACCTCACAATTAAAACCCTCTTCTTTCAAACAAGCATCACTTGGATTACTACAATCCCCAGTACATGCACTAATTCCACGCGATTTTTTAACTAAACAAGTGAGTTGGCCATAATTGGCGGCACAAACTGCGGCCTCATTATTACACGGCACCGCATACAAATTAGTGCTACCATGATACACTTCTTTTATGAGCAATAAGGAATCGGTTTCCAATGGCTCTGAAACCGGATTCAATACAATCGTTGGATCGCTCCCTGTTTCCTCGGCAATAGTCCCACCCGTAGAAGGATCCCAACTATACAAGTTAACTTCTGCATTCGTGGCAAACAATTTGGCGGCCAATACTTTTTCATCTTTTTTGCGCAAGAGTGAAAAACTCAATTGGGTTTTTTCACCCGGAATATTTATTTTACTAATGCTTACTAAAAAACGCAGTTGGTTACGCCTTTCTCCGCTTCCCACGGCATAAATGTAATGAGGAATGGGAACAATTGTTTGATGGCATTGTCCACTAGAGGTTAGTACGCCATACGTGTCCTCTGAAAAACGATTCAATACTTCTTGGGCTTCTCTTAAAACAACGCTTTGGCTCACAAAAAAAGTAAAATAGGCCATAATCGCAAAAATAGCAGTAACCATTAACAGCAAATTCATTTTGCTTAGAATAAACGCCAGCATTTTTTTCCTTCCTTTTATGTTTGGTTATAATAATACGCGCAAATCTTTGGAACGGTTTCTGCACTACCAGTCTTGTTTTGCAAAGTGTACACGCCACGCTCTAACACAGGGTTTCCACCTGAATTTGAAGGGTTCAAAAAATCGATTAGAACATAATCGCTTCCCAAATCTTGACAGTTAGAAGAATCCAAAAAATCCGTGTAAATGGGGGCATTATCCAAGCACAAGTCATACCCAAAATCTTCGGCTCGATAGGTAAAAAAAAGGCATTCATCCATTTCTTTTTCACAAATCGAGCGACAACTCGCGCGAGAGGCTACGCGACGCAATTGCATTTCTCTTTCTTCATCAAAACACTGGGGTGGAAAAAAATTGAGTACAACAGAATCACCCCTAATCGCGTTTTGAACCGCAGCTTTTAGATCAGAAGCCTCTGATTTTATTTGGGCTTTGCATTGTTGTTTGGATAAAAATTCAATGGCTTGAATGCCCATTAACAATACAAAACCCATTATGATAACCGCAATGAGTACTTCGAAAGGGGCAGAGGATTGGCCCCTTGATTTGGACATGGCAATCACTCTACAGCCTCTTTGACATCTCTGATTTGGCGTTGAGACTGCTTAAACATGGGCTTTATAACCGTAATCAACAACAAGGCCGCAATAATCAGGACAATGAGCATGTACATGGCATTCCATTCGCCCTGCGAACGCTTTTCTTTCAACAATTCTTTCAAGGAGCGCATACAACAATAAAGAGCGATAAAGAGCTATATAAAACAAATGGAAAAGAAAAAAAAGTAGTTAAAAATGGTTTTAGGGTGGCAGAATAGCCACTACACAATAGGTTTCAGAAGAACCATTATCTTCGCAATCATTATCAAAATCGTCAATTGCACCTTGAAAAACATCATTTGCAGCCGCATCAATATCGTCGCCGGTCTCACAAATCGCGCCAATCTTTACATCCAAAGAACGAGAGCCCGAATACACAATTGCGTCTGGTGTAAATTCATCCGTAATACTAAAAGAATCACCCAATGCCTTGGCTACACCAACACAAACATGATCAATACTAATACCCAATTCGCGTGGTGCCACTCCGCGTGGCGTAAAAACCGTATCCTTGGTAATCGTTACCTTGGAAGAAAACTGCGGACTGCCCACTTGGGTAAACGCGTCTTTTAATCCGTTTCGAGAAGCTTCAATCGGGTCTTGGCTGCCCAATGGGGGCAAGCCACCAATAATGCCCAGTAACACTCCCAAAATAGCCAAGGCTACTACGGCAGCAATCAATAATTGAAAAACACCCGATCCTTGTCCTTTGGAATTCAATGACATAACAAGAAGATAAAAAGCAAAACTCGTATTTAAAGCTATGGTTATCCGCGATTATCAGCGAATCGGGAGCTCTTTTCCAAAAGAGACTCGACAATGAGGCCTGCAAGCACCAATATTTTTGCAGTCAAAAAAAACATCCGTGTGAACAGGATGTATAATACGCGCAATATGCTGATCAGCTGAAACCGAAACCCCTGAATGGTCTGTAAAAAAAAGAATACACGTTTCGTCTTCAAAATTAAATTTTTTTGCTAAAGCAGAATCCGTAAAAACTTCGCCTTGTTTAAAAAACAAGTCTTCTTGTTGGACCGGCGTTCCATTCGGAAGGTTTATCGCAGAAGAAAAACCATCCGAAAAATGCAAGGCACTAATTCGATACTTTTGTTCTTCCACATCAGCAATAATAGACAACACCACTAACAATAGTGCGAGTCCAAGAACCGCTCCAATGAGCAATCGAAAAACACCAAATTCTCCTTTTTGGTTTAGCCTTTTCTTTTTCACTTTTAGCCTCCAATCAAAGTAATCATACTATTCGAAGCAATTACACTAACAATAAAAACAACAATGGCAATGGGAATGGCTTTTGCAAAATTAATGCGGAACAAGGTATCGTTGTCTTCCTGGATTTTTGTGTTAAAATAAGTCATAATAAACACGATTTCCGCTACATAAAAGCCCACAATCAAAATAAAGGCTGCCGGCGAAACCAAAGAATCCGCAATGTTTTGAGTTTGGCCAAACAAGGTTTCAAAACTAAGACTTTGCAAGGCAGGATTATCAATCGTGGCAAAGCTAGGAGCGGATTGAGAGGTTTCTTGGACAATATTCAACAAGGTTTGCACTACAATTTTTTGAAGACTGGTGGTAACGCCCAAAATGAGCGGTGCAATAAAAACCGCGGTTGTTTGCATGGTGGTTGTAATTTCTTGCACCAGAGTAACGAGTAATCGAGAAACCTTTTCGGCATTGGTTAATTGCAAGGAAAGCGAAATCAAGGTTCGCGCACTCACATTCACGCCTAATCGAACGGAATCCACTAATAGTTTCATGGAACTGACAATAATATTTGATGGCAGATTTTTCATGGAACCATAATTCGGGTCAAACAACGCGGACTCGAGTGGCAAGCCCAATACATGAATATTATTCACGGTTTTACCATACACCCGATCCGCTACCAGCGTATTGGGTAAAAAGTTTCGCGTATGCTCGAGCGCTTCTTCTACCGGCTTGTTTTCTCCCATGCGCGAAGCCAAAATATACAGACTGTCCTTAAACTCGCTTTCCATTTTAGAAATATTGGCTTGCATTTTGCGCTTGTAAATGTTTCGATAATACAATCCCACTGCAGCTGCAAAAGTAACGGTTAACAAGCCGCCAAACAGCAAATTATAGGGGGTAATATCATTTTCGGGATTGGAAAAAAACTTTTGTCTTTCAACCGCTCGAATAATCGTACGGTCTCCCCCATCCACAACCCCTTCAGTTTGCAATTTTTGGTCTAGGGTTCCCCCTAACTCAAAATAATTCGGATCGTCCACAAAAAAATTAGCTTTAATAACCTCTTCCACGCTCTTGTCTTTTCCAATAATCGGGGTTTCTTCATCCAAATAAAGGCCCGTAGTACTCAAAACAAAAGAAATTCCCAAACCAGCCACTAAAATAATAGCCACCACAAACCGAACATCCACTAATCCTTTTCCCAATTTCATTTTCCATTTGGGTGGCAGTTCTGGATGGTTATCTGGAATAACCGGTGGCTCGTAGGTGGGGGGACGTTTTTTGATTATGTTGTGCGCAAACATCCACGCAGCAATCGGAATTATAATATTATAAATAATAATTAATACATCGGTTCGTGCCAAGGGCTGGCCTGTAAAAGCAGAACCAATCGGCAATACAATAATCAAAATTAAGGGTAAGAGCACGCCCAAATAAAACAAAAAAACCGCCGGCTGGCTTAAGTCTCGCGCGTATTGTTCCATTTTGTTTTTAATCGAATCCAATAATTCTTCCATGGTTTTATCCAATAAGGCAAATCTCTTGGCTTCAGTATCCTCTAAAACAGAGGCTCGCACCATCATGAGCGAACGCTTGAACTCCTCTGAAAACTTGCCCCAACGATAGGCCAACGCATCCAATCCCTCGGACAACGTATTGTAAACTCCCAACTGCACATCCCAAATCAATTTTTGAAAATCAGTGGCAATCTTTCCTCTTCCATGTAACGCAGCAAACTCAACTGCTTTTTCCAGGTTGGGCACTAGTTTCATGGACATGGTTAAATAGCCCACAACCTCTGGAACATAGGTTAGAGCCTTGATTTCTTCTTCTTTGGCTTTTTTCAAGGGAAACTTTTGTATAAAATTAAACACCAAAAAAACCAGGACTAACAAGGGTGCGATCAAGTATCCCATGGCCATTAATTCACTGCCTACCATTTTGCCCACAATTTCCACTAGCGACGATAACTCACAAAACGTGTCTCCCGTAATCTGGTCAATAGCAGTACAATCCGGAACAATGGGCGCTAACCAAAACAAAAAACCAAGTGCAATTGCAATTATCAAAGAAATTAAAAGCGAAAAAGTAATAGCCGCGCTAAACTCGTTGGATTTTAAATCCCATCCCAAAAACTCTACAGCATCTTTGTACTCTGGAGAAAATGGCTTTTTGCCACCAAAACCACTAAAACTTTTAGCACACCACTTACAATACCGCACAAAACGGGGCACAACAGGCCGTTCTAATTTGGTTTGACCGGCTTGAAAAATCGGTCTTTCAACTGAAATGCCCTTATATAATCTTCCAGGCGATGCATTGGATGGAAAAAAAACCTTTTTGGCTTCGTGCCTTTTACTCCTATCAACCATACTCTAACCACGATTCCGTAAAAAAGTATTGTTATTTCTTTTTGTGTTTTTGTTCTAGTAAGCGCTTGGCAACACTGTTTTGCACCCAAAACTTCCACTTTCCCAATAACACATCATAATCCACTTTTTTGCCCGCTTCGATTTGTTCTTCGCGCAACAGCAAATACTTGTTAGTACACTTGGCATAATTCTCTGCCTCTAATAATGCGGGCAAATCATGCTTGTTTTTTAAATCCACTAAAAACGCTTTTGAAGACGCATTGGCTTTAATAGCGGTCCACATTTCACGCATATTCAATCCACTCGTAGCGGATAACTTTTGAAACAACTCGGAGTCTTTTAAGCTGTCCTCTTGAAACCCCAACTTATCATTTTTGGCAGTGTACAACATTAAATCCAATAACGCGTTTTCTTGATCGGGATCTTGGGTCCAATGCTTTTTAACCTCGGTTACCTGTACCACACGCCGTTGCCTTTTCAAGGAACCTTCAAATCGAATGGGCCTTGCGACAACAACCACATCAGTTGCTTTAAAAGAAGTATTGGGAACGCCCAAATCATTGACTACACGATCCCATACACTATACGCCGAATCACCATGAATACTTCCCAAAACAATGTTTCCGGCAGCTCCAATTCGCATAGCCTCATACAATACTCTTGCTTCTACAGAACGAACCTCTCCAATTATTAGTGCAGAATCACCAAGCCTTAAAGCAGTTCGCAATGCTTCTTCCGGAGCAACTTCACTCTCTGTTTTACTAACAGAAATTGGAGAACGAGTTTTTAGTCTTTGAATATTAAAACCAATATTTTTCATGTACTCCGCAGGAATTTCCAAAGTGTTGTGAGCGATTATATTCTCGCAAACAAAGTTCTCGCATTCCGGAACTGAAAAATCGTAAACCGTGTGAATGCCCCCATCCACTTTTTCGATTTTAATAACCTCATCCCAGAAAACATCAGAACTTACAAGTTGTTGTAATTCTTTTAACAAAAGACTAGTGCAAGATTGGTTCTGCTTCAAAAGAGCGTTTAATTTAGTGCGACCAATCTGAGAACCGCGCGCAATATAATCACAGCGACTAAAACCTTTAAGCTGTTCAACTACTTTTTCTTTGGTTTCAATAGAAAGCGGAATCGTATCAGAATTATCTTGAGTTGGAACATGAGCGCATAGTTTTTCAAGACGCTTGCACTTGTACTCCTCAAAAAAACCAATAAATTGTTTAAACAAACGCACGTTTTTAACATGGCTTATTTTACAAACAAAAGTTTTATCTTTTTTCACAAACTTGCGAGCACGCACTGAAATTCCAAAAGACAACAACAAAGTTTGAATTTGACGAATCATTTCCTTAGAGCAAAGCGAAATGCCAATTTCTTTTTTGGTTGCATAACCATCACCACTAAAAAGTCCTTTCAAAAATACTCCTCGCATTTCATCCGATAAAGAAAAAACCCAGTTTGGAATCTTTTTAGTATAAGAATTGCCAGTAAGCTCTAGCAAATTTTTCATTAAAAAAACCAGATTAATATTTGAAATCATTGGAGAAAAGCCGTCGCTGTGTTGGCACATTGTAAGACCAGCTTTGTTAGCAACGGATTGGACAAGATTTTTTAGAGACGGATGTCCTGCAGAAATAATAGCAGCAAAACGGTTGTCATAGCAACCATCGGCTAGCCACAGACCACAAAAAGCAACTAAATCAGCATCAAGCTCCCATTCAACAGGGATGGATTTAGAAAGGCCCTGCAACTTAAAGCGCAAATCTGGAAAATAGCGTGGATTTTTTTGCTGTACTTCAAAAAAAATGGTCGCAGGAAGAATAGAACAGCGCTTCCAAGCGCTTGGCATAGACTTACTATAACGCTTTTTTCGAGCTAATTCCTTAACAGTTTTCCAATTTTGTTGAATCCAAGAACACAAGTTTATAGAAGACAAAATAGCCTTTGGACGATTATTTAGTAAAGGCAAGACACTAAGTTTTTCCACTTCATTCGAGCTAAATGGCAAACGCAACGGAGTAGCAATTCGCTGCCCTACTTTTAAATCACTTGTTTTAACAGGAACAATTCTACCCTCCGTATTAAGACCAAAAAGAGAGTGATCTTTTGTTACCTTCAGGTCTTTTCCACTAGCAGTACTAACCTTTAAAATATCTTTTTTTACTTGATGCCTAGAAAACTGGGACACACGAGACAATTTTATTTTACTTTGTTTATTCAACGAGAAAACACTAATATCTTCAGGATTAGCATCCAATAAGTCTACGTCATTGACATTAATACAACCATATTTTCCAATCAAACCATCAATCAATTCACCAACAGTAGTATATTCCATTTTATTGTTCCGCTCAACCAAAATTCTAGAATCACCAGTTACACTGTCTTCTTGCAAAATGATCCGCGTGCCTTGTACTATTTCAAGCATTAACGCTTGCACTAAAGAAGTGTTGTGTGCGATTATTCCGTTCACAACAAAATTTTGCGTTCCTTCAATTGTCAGATCATATACAAATTCTTTTTCGTAATCGATTCTTTGGACTTCCGTTATTTCGTCCCAAAAAATATCCGAGCACGCCAACTTTTTCAAATCCTCAATTTCCACCAGCCCCGAATCTGAACTTGAAATAAACCTTTGCAGTTTTTTTCTGGAAATGTTCTTTTGGTCAAGCGTTACCATTCTAGCAGTAAAAACACCGTGGCACTTTTGAATGGTCTGAAGGAAAGGAAGACAATTTGGAACAATATCAATATTCGTGTTAAATTTCTCTTCTAAAAATGCCTGTGCAAGTTTTTCTTTTTTTGAACTTAAACTGAAGCCAATTTTTTGAGAAAAAACAAACGCGTTTTCTCCCGACATGGCTACGATATAATACTCTTTTCTTCTAACTGTCTTTGCTCTTAAAAACGAAATGATGCCAAACCGGTGAAGCGCGTTTTGAATGTCAAAAGCCATCTTTTTACTGGCGGTAGACAGGTCAACAAGCCTTTTTTGAATATGAACCGATCCATCGCAGTCAAAATAGGCCCTCAAAAATTCTGAAAGAACCGCTTCCGAACCCATAACGATTTCCTTTGGCATCTCTTGTATGCCCGCTTTTTTGCCAAAAGGAATGCCAAATCGCAAGGAAATCAGCCTAGAAAGCCCGACTGAAGTAACCATGCAATGAGGAGAGCGGTTTTTTGGGAAACAAATGTAGGCTTTTATCCCGAATAATTCCCGACACAATGTCCGGAATTCTTCCAGCAAACCAATGTTGGTGTTGGTGAACGAGATCGACTTTTCATCGATATGTCCGTCCCCCAAAAGAAGACCCAAAAACCGGGCCGCTTTTGTATTGTTATTAATGGTTTTGAAGAAAAAACCGGCATTAATCCGATTGGGAGAATTTCGAAAAATCCAATAAGATGCTTTTTCGACAAGGGGATAATAATCCAATCCGAGAATACCTGAAATGCTTCGAAGTTCGCTAAGAGAAATTGTTTTTCTTACCCCGCTCTTTATGTTAAGAATTGTTTTATAGGGAAGGCGTGCTTTGGTTGCAAGCTCTTTGAGACTATTATTTTTTGAATAAGAGCACAAAAACTCCTGAATTTCTCTTTCAATTCCGCACAGTTTCGGTTCAAGAGACCTACTGGTTGGAATCCAGTCAGTGGAATAATTATTGTCCTGTTTCGCTGGAATGATCCTTGGTGTTGCAATAAAATCGCATATGGTTAATTCATCCGCTCTTTTCTGGATAATTTTCCCCTTTTCTGTCAAAAAGAATGGATGCTCTGGCGTCGTAACAACACGCTTTCCTGATCGCAAGGTTACTGAAACCATTTTTTTAGGAGCAGCCCTTCTCCAAACCTTTGAAACTGGAACAATTTGTGTCTTCAAACCCGGAGTCATGGTAACGGTTTCCAATTGAATACCATTTTCCTGCAAGTCAATGCAAACACCATCTGCCAATTCAATAGTTCTCTGTGCTTTTTTGATTATCGGATCGATTATTTTTTTTATTTTTTCCGTCTGGCCATTTCCAAGCTGTAGCAGGCTACCACCATCCACACATTTTCCACTCCCCCTAGAACCCGTAATAAGCATCGTGGCTTGTTGGTCCACAAAAAAACTCAATAAACCCGCGCCAAGCGGATTAATGAAATTGTTATCAATGAATTGGGGCAAGGTCCATGGCGTTACTTTGTGCAAGCGAAAAGCAAAAGCAGTTCCATCAGGTGCAAGTGGTTTTCCAATAACAGCCACCCGGGTTTCCAAGTCGGGCAAGTCAAAATCCAGTACTGGATGCACTTCATCAAATGGCCTTCCACTCATGGCACGCATTTTGGAAACCAATGCATTGGCTTCATCATCAGTATACAAAATATTGGTTTGGCATTGTCCATAATCCTCGTGCACCACATAAATCGGTTTCATGCCAATCGGAGAATCCAAAAAGATATCGGTTAAATGCCGGTCTCCCAAAATCAATTCTAAGATTCCATACCCAACCGTGTACCGCGCGACAATCTCTGCTAACTCTTTTGCTTCTTCCGGACTTAAAAAAATTTGGTTGGCTTGGCCAATATCATGAATCGTGCTTTCATAAATCCGTTCAAAATATTTTCTACTTTTGGCAATGCCACTCAAGGTGGTGGAGCCGGGTTTGTAGGACGCGACAATTTCTTTTGTTTTGCTTAACACAAAATATTTTTCGGGTGGCAGTGTGTATTCCGGCGGATTCAAAAAATACAATTTCTCGATTTTATTGGGATGAGAAAAAATTTGAACCGCTGCTCTTCCCACAGAGTACTCATCCAATAGTTCTAGTTCTTCGGTTTCCCCAAACAATAACCGCGAACCAATAAACGCGGGTTTGATTTGCGCCTCTAATAATGACTTGTAAACGTCTTTGGTGTCAGGAATGCTCCGCAACTTTAACAAGTATTCTTTTGTTTTACCAATCAAACCGGTTTGTTCAAAACGATTTTTCAAATACAGTAAAGTATCCAAAAAAACCTTGCTACAGGCTCTTCCACCCTCATTCAATCCGGTTGCGCGACCGGTTTCTTTTTTGATTTCTTGCAAGCACGTAAGATAGGCCATGACCGGATCAAATCGAGCCAAATCATGCGCTATTCTCACTACAATAGTGTGCCTAGAAGCAAAGGTTTGCTCACACTCGGAATCTTGGGTTCCAAGGTGAGCATAACTCCAAATGGATTCGTTTTCAAACCGCTTGGCCATTAACGCAATTTCTTTGACTAATTCGGTTTGCTGTTCATCATATACACGCTCGTACACATCGGCTAGAACGAGTAATTTGGCTTCTACTTCTTGTAAAATAGCAATGGCATGGAATCGACAAGCAGAATCATCCGATAAACTGCTTCCATAAACGCAGTTTTTACAGTCAAAAACAAGGTGTTTTTTGCCCCCCATTTCGCGGACAACGTATTCCCCAACATCAAACTTGCCGATTTTCACGATTTCACCCGATTCTACGATAAGCGTTAAAATAAAGCAATTCGTATTATTAATACTTTTTTAAAGGAGAAAAACGCATTATGAAAGCCACTGAAAAAGAATACCAAGAAGTCTTGAATGCCGGAAAATTCGTGCTATTCTTACTCATTGCTTTTGTGGCACTAAACCTTTTCACAAGCCTATTCCCGCCCCTTTTTTTTGAAAGCATTACCGGTCAAACCAATAGTGCACTCTTGAATGGGATGGGCATTTCCAACCAATTCCAAATCGGAGAAACAGTACTAATTCAATTGACAAAAGGGCCTACCATTGTTATTAATGATTTGTGTACGGGAATCCTGGAAGCGATTGTATTGCTAGCAGCAATCCTTGCTACTTTTGAAATCTATTGGAAAAAAAGAATAGTGGGGGTAATAGCTGCTATTATTGGAATTTTTATATTCAATCAGATTCGCATTCTGGTTACAACTCTTTTCATTCTAAACGCTCCCTTAGAAATAGTGGTTTTATCGCACGATGTATTATTCCGCTTGTTCTTGTTCATTGTGATTGCAGTCTTTTACGGCGCATGGCTATGGTGGAGTTATAACAAATTCAAAAACAGAAAAAAATCTAAAAAATAATTTTACTCGCCAATGATTTTTACAAGTACTCTTTTTTTGCGCTTGCCGTCAAACTCGCCGTAAAAGATTTGTTCCCAGGGCCCCACATCCAATTTTCCATTTGTAATCGCAACAGTAACTTCGCGACCCATTATCGTGCGCTTTAAGTGCGCATCCGCATTATCTTCTCCGGTATCGTTGTGGCGATACGTGTTGTAAGGTTTTTCCGGGGCTAGTTCTTGTAACCATTTTTCAAAATCAGCGTGCAAGCCAGGCTCATCATCGTTAATGAAAACGCTTGCGGTAATGTGCATGGCATTTACCAAACACAATCCTTCTTGTACCTTGCTTTTTTGCACCAATTCTTCGATTTTGGGGGTAATGTTCACAAAACCCCTTCTGGAAGGAATCTGAAACCATAAGTGCTCGGTCAAAGACTTCATTCCATTCCTCCTAAATAACTACAAACTAACTATAATTCTTTGTAGTAATAATAAACGTGTAAATGAGGAGCCATGCCGAATTGCACTTTTAGAACTGAGCCTCCAACACGAACAAAACCATTTTTTTCTAGTAAACGCTGACTTTTTTCATTGTGTGTTTCAACGGTTGCCGCTAACAATGAAACGCCTTTTTGCTTGGCTTGTAGCTCCAGTTCTTTTAGCAGGGCAGTTCCAATGCCTTTTTGCAATAAAGAAGGTTTTCCTTTTGGCGCATGATGAGAGGGCATAATCGAAAAACCCACTTCTAAAACAGTTCTATTTTTTGCCCGTCTTTGGAGTTTGGGGGGCGCTTGCTTTAGTTTTTGAGGGTTCCAAGGCGTTAAGGTTCCCTTTGCCAAAAGTGGTCGCTTTAAACCTGAAGAATAAGGATGCAGCTGTTGAAAGGCAACCCCCTTTTCTCCCACATCAAATTGTTTCCAAGCTTCGCGTCTTCTACCAACCGGCAACAAGTAAATATAGAAAGAACTATCAGGATGCTTTCCAGGCATATACTGAAAACCCACCAAGCCGCCTGCCAAGGTAAAAACCTTTGGAAAGTCTTGAGAACTAGTTACGGGAATGCGTTTCATGGCCCCTCGGAGCTTTTTGGCAGGAGGTGATTGCGTTGTTTTTTTAGAGGAAACTGCAGCCATACAATACCTTCTAGGATGTGCTCAAAAATGCGTATCAATATGTATTGTTTTCATTAATATAAAGTTATAAAAACTCCCTAATTCATTGTATTGAGTAAGGGTTGTTAGAATGGCGATTGGAGATACCTTGGCCAGTGCGTATGCGCGGGTAGAAGACGGTTTTTTCAATATAGTCGATTGGATGGATGAAAAAGGCATTCCAATTTATGCCTATGTAAATGCCCTGGAAGACCGGGGCATTCCTGCTTTTCCCGTTACCATCGCAATGGTAGTATTGCTTGTTGTATTGTTGTTTTGGTTCTTGTTTATTCCGGCCCAATTAACCACTACAATCGGATTAAGCTTAGTGGATAATAGTGGCAACAGCCTAACCCAAGTTGATGTAAAAATCGTAAATGATAGTGGTAACACTATTTTTGAAGGCCGAAAAAGTCATGGTGACAGTATTCAATTGGATGGAATTACGCCAGGAGGATTCTTGAGCATTACGGGCATCAAAGAAAACTTTGAAACCGGTTACACGCAAATACAAGTAAAAGACACGAGTTTACAAGTTGTGATAACACTTGACAAACAAATCCGAAGCCAAGTAGCGCAATTACGATTAATTGATTCTGAGAGTGGTATTCCCATTCCTGGCGCCCAAGTAACCCTCAAATGGGGCACTGATTTTGTAAGGACTGGTCAAACCGATGCAAACGGACTATTCAGTGCATTGGGCGTGCCAACTGGCGAAGAAGTGCAATTGGAAATAATTGCGGACAATTATGAAACCATTATTCAGCCGTATACTTTTGCAGAGGGAAGTGTTCCAAGCATTGCCATGGTTCCAAGAGGAACAGCCTTGTTTGGAAGCGCCAACCTAATTGTAAAAACATTTGACAAGACAACCCAAATTCCATTAAGCGATGTATTATTACGCATTATTAATCCTCAAAACGAACAAGGATTGGCAGAAGCTATTACTGTTAACGGCCAGTTTGTATTGGACTTACCCAAAGGAACGATTTTCAAAATCATTGCCACCAAATCAGGTTACACGGTAACCAGTACAGAAGAATTTACCTTGCGAGAAGACCCCACTCAAATTGATATTGAATTACAAGAAGGCGGCAACCAAATTCATGTTACGGTAACAGAAGCCGATTCTAACATTTCCATTTTTGATGCTGCGGTCGGATTGTACACTGAAAGCGCAGAACTATTATTAGAACAAAAAACGCCTTTTACAGGAGGAGTAGACTTTTTGGATTTGAATCCAGACCAAAACTATTTTGTTACCGCTTACAAAAGCGGTTATGTTCCCCAAACAATTTGGATAACCCCATTGGATACCAGCGAAATAACCCTTGCCTTAGAAACCGCGAGCACTAGTAACACGGGAACCCTCAATGTAATTGTAACGGATTCCACTGGATTTGCCGCGAACAATACCGGCCTGCACTTTTATGAATTAGTAGTGGGAAAGCCCATTCCAACTGGCTTGCCAACTGTTCTAACCGAGTATGATGGTTTTGCAACTATTGAAGCACCAGCAAATCGAAACATTTTAGTGGTCGCGCAAAAAGGATTTGAGAAAGGAGATGCGAACATTTTTATTCAACCCGGAATGGAAAACAATGTTGCGGTTCGCATGAAGCCCATTGAAACCGCTAAACTATTACGCGTACTGGGTTTGGATGGCAACCCCTTTTGGGAAGGCACGGCACTCGTAAAAAGTGTGACTGGAGCAGTATTGTTGGATGAAAATCTTTCAGAAGAAGGAACTGTTATTTTTGATGCCAAACAATACAAGAATGTAGATATCACAATATTTGATTATGATGGCAATTCTTTTTCCGAACAAGTCAATGTAGAAGGTAAAACAGAAATTATTGTACAATGGCGCGAAAACAATGTAGAAGCACTCGCCCCACCGATTACTTTTTTGGGAATAGAAGATGCAGAAGGAAAACCAGTGGATGGCATCACCCCAGAAACCGATTATTGGTTAAAATTCCAAGTAGACTGGATTAAAGGAGAATACAGGGGCGGATTGCATTTTAGGGTTGGAAACGACCAAGTTACTTTTGCCGATTCAGAACAAATAGGAATTACTGGTTTTAGTGCTACAAACGTTGCCAGCTTTTTTTATGGAAGGTCTTACACGGCTTTTCCAGCACCAGGAAACGAAGCAGCAGACTTTGGAAATGTAGGAAAAGCAGGCAATTACAACAAATGGCTGGAATTGTATTATACCAATCCGGAAGGAAGCCAATTGGTGCGCGTAAAAGTACGATTAAAAGAAGGGTTTTCTCAAATGACATTGCCCATTCATTATCGGGATTGGAGCAGTATTGACGGACAATATTTTAGAAGCCCGCAAGATTCCGAGTTGGGAAGAGACGCGTATTCTAATACCAAAACCGGATTGTATGCGATTACATTTGATGAAGAGGTTTCCTTATTTACCACTAAAGAACAATGCATGGAAAATGTGTGTGCCGAATACCGTTTTATTGCAACAGACGGAGAAGCCACTTCCCCCGAAGAGTTCCAAGCGCTTCGCGGAAGGGTATATGCATTGGAAATTAGTTTAAGAGCCAAAGAAGAACAAGGCATATTATTGCGTGCCAGTACGGATAAAACACAACCCAAATTGTTTTTTACCGGAACCGAAGTAGAAACCTTCACTGAATTTTTTGATACCGATGAAACCGATTCTGTAATTGAAATAAACGATTTGAGTGTGTTAGAAAACGGGGTGAGAACGGCACGAGTTTATTTTAAACCATTCAAGGCAGGAAATGCGCACATCAAATCAGAGGTTATTGGCGAACACTTGTCATTGAAAAAAGATTTTTACTTTAATATTTTTGAACAAAGCGAAATG
The DNA here is from genome assembly GCA_018813975.1 of Microcaldota archaeon. Taxonomy (GTDB): domain Archaea; phylum Iainarchaeota; class Iainarchaeia; order Iainarchaeales; family JAGVWC01; genus JAHJAQ01. The sequence continues at coordinate 8,873 of JAHJAQ010000028.1, read as the reverse complement.
ATCTTGAGTATTGAACCAGAACCAGTTCTCATGGATGAACCATTCACGATTAATATTACAGATCAAAACACAGGAAATCCTGTTACTAAAGCAACGATTCACGTTAAAGACGAAACCGGCAGCATTGTTGCCAGTACTGTCGGTAACAATTCGCAAGGCAATGGATTGAATGGACAATACGCCTTTACAGAATCATTAGGGGCCGGTACTTTTACCATTAAAGCAACTGCTTTTGGATTTGCACCGGCAAACTATGAATTTACGATTAGTGCGCATGACATGCTACGATTGCCTGAAGAAATTTTTGTAAGCATTCCAAAAAACCAGCAAAGCGGAACAGAAAGTGCTTTCATTGAAAATGTTTCCAATCAAAGCTTGAATGAAATTACCATTGAAATTCAAAAACCCGATAGCTGGCCACTCGAATTAGATGTAGTTGGTCAGACAAGCAGTGTATTGAAGGCAAGGCAAAAAGGAACCATGGATATAACCGGAACCTATATTGGAGACAGCAATCATCACGTGGTCGGAACAGCTGATTTGATGGTGCATGCCATGGTAGCAGGAAAATATCCCGCGATCGCTTCCACTCGAGTAACGGTTTCCTACAACGAGCCCTTTGATTCCAATTGTTTGAGTTTTGACAAAAAAGAACTAACCGTGTATCTGGCAGGCAATCAGCCCTTAAACCAGTGGGATAGTGGCTATTCTCCTTATGGAAATGCCTATCGCAGCCCCTACAATTATAATTCACCGGCCTATATGAATCCGGCCAATCGTTCGCCCTATTATGATGAGCTGAATCAAAACCAGTATTATGCTAATCCAGGGCAATACAACACCCCGTATTCTTCGCAATACTTGAATAACAACCAATACGATTATGACACCTATAATGAACCTTGGCGATACAATAGCGGGTATCCGCAACAAAGCAATTATATCAGCCAAAATTATAACAATCAAAATTATAGCCAAGACCCGTACTATCAACAGAGCGCTTATGACAACAGTTACTACAATCAGGACTATGCTAACAACCAGTATTCGCCACGCTTTTTTAGTAATAATGACAGCAGTTATTACAACAATTCACAGTACTCGCCATTCAATAACAATTATAATTATTCAAACAATTCTCCTTACGGGGGAAGCGGAAACATTTTTTCGAATGTATATTCTGCTTATGACCAAACCGCAAAAGAAATAGAATTACAAGTAACCAATAACTGCCCGCACGCCTTACAATTAACAGGAAAAGCACTTGAAAAAATAGCGGGTGGCGGAGACAATGGACTGGAAATTGTAGTGCCAAGTTTTTCCATTCAACCCAATGAAACCATTCCAACCACGATTCATATTTCCAATAAACGCGATCGCATGCTGCCCCAACAACAAAACTATGCTTTTGAAGTATTGTTTGAGGCGGACAGCATTAACAAAAGCATTCCACTTAATGTTATTATTTGGGATTCTCGATTTGCAATCGCCACGAGCGATAGCATTGTATTGTTTTTAAGCCAAAGCCAAAAAGGAGAACCCGTAATCACTTCCAGCCCCTTGTTCTTGCGAAACATAGGGGCAGAGGATATTGAAAACCTTCGAGTAGAAGTTGGGGGAAACTCTTATTTGGAAGGCGTGAGCCTTCGCGTAATTCCATTTGGAAATGTACCCGTGCTACCAAAAGGACAAGTAGTGTTTCCACCCAAATTAGTAGTAGCGGAAAAAAGAGGGGGCACGGAAAAAGGACGACTAGTTCATTCCTACTTAACGGTTACGGGTGAAATTGATGGAAAGGTTCACGTACTCCGCAATATTGATGTTTGGATTCATGTTAGTGCCTTGAATTGCCTGTTCCTAACACCAGTGGATGATTTAGAGTTTATTAGCACGGAAAGTCGATTCGGGGTAATTGACAAAAAGGTTCGAATTCGAAACACATGCGAAGAAGCCGTGAGAGTAGTGGGAATAGAACCCAACCAAATCGGTGCCAATGGACTATTACTGGTGCCAATAACCACGGATTATTTAGAACGAGACTTGGAAGCAGAATTTATCGTTCGCTTAGCCAAGCAAGGGGATTACAAAAACGAAAACCTGGGAATCAGTGTGGCAGGCTTAACCCAATTAACCCAAAAATTTATTCAATCCAATCGATTGCAAAGCCGAGTAGAATTGGGTGAAATGGCGGTTAGCACGGGACTGGCATCAGAGCCCTATACCATGGACGTGTGCATAGAAGAAGGCATTCCGCCAGGAACAAAAGAAAGCGTTCGCTTCCCAAAAATATCGCGCAATGCCGATTGTGAAAAAGGATATTGTGACGCGACACAAGCAGCCCAATTCTTGGGCGAAAAACTAGATAACAAAATCAATCAAGTGCAAAATGCGATTGGGAATAGCAACAACCAACTGGAAAATTTTATTGGTTGCGTGAATACTGCAGAACAAAAAGCCTGTACCTTTACAGAATTGGGAGTTCCCTCGGACAGCTTTGACTTGTTCTTGCAAAACGATTTAGTGGCTGTTGAATTGCTCCAAAAAGAATTCGCGGAAAAAGGACCCGCCAGCCTAACGAATTATTCAGTGGGATATTGTTCGGGCATTGAATGCGATGCCAAAAGCGTAGCCCAAACAGGATTTCCCAACTTTTTGTTTGTAAGCAATCTGCTGCGCGGTTGCGGCAAATACCGAATCAAACTAAATGGAGCCGCATTTGTACAGCAAAACCAAATTCGAAACGAAGGATTTATTTTATCCATTAATGTACAACAACGCGAACTCACTCCAGAGTGCACGAACCAAATTGAAAATGTCCTGAACTTTTTGCCAACCGATGAAGGCATGACGGGCGATAACCCCTTTGGAACTTGGGTGGGATTGGTAGAAGCAGAATTGAAATTAAGTGAAGTGGGAGCGGCATTTGCCCAAGAATTTTTTGGAACTGTGGATGGAAGGGTATATGAAAACACGGGCAGTAACAAGATTCACTTGGAATTTGGAGAAGTTTCCAATGGATTGGTAAAAATAGAATTAGAACCCGGTACACTAAGCGATGAACCCAAAACAACCCTTGCCACAATAAACCAAGCACTGAATACGGAAGGCACCAATCAAAAAGATTTAGCAAAAGAAGCAGCCAATTCCATTTCTGCCCTGAAAAAACAACGCATTCAAGCAGGAAAAGGATGCATTGCAAAAGACCACTCTTATTTCATTTTGGGTTCAACTGAAAAATTAGGCGATTTGGAATTGAAAGGGCCCGACACCATTAATGTACTGCCCAATGAATTATCGTGCATTGACTTGAATGTGATTTCTCCCATAAAAGAAAGTGTGAAACTGCGCACAAACAAAAAAGAAATCATGACCAAAAACAATGGTCTTGCACGCATTACCATTCGCCCCTTTGACGATCACGACAAAATTTTAAATGAAGAAGATGATGCCATTGAACTAGAATACAATGACACTACGAAAAATTATACCGTAATTGCTTCGTTGTGTGTGGAAGGAAACGATCAGTTTTCCTTATCCATAAAAGCCGAAAAAATAGAGGTAACCGCCCAATCCACTATTGATCCGATTCGACAAAGCAATACCAAAAAAATTACCTACCAAGTGTGTGGCATCCACCCGTATGATCTGGTAAACAAATTGTCTTCTTTAAAACCAGGAGAGTATTTTGGAACACCCGGCTGGAAAGGAGAACCCAATTCCACAAATTTGAAAGACATTATTAATGCCATGGCAGATCAAGGAGACCTTAAAGATGAAGACAAGCTATTGCAAGGTCCTGGCGTAGATGAAATCAAACAAAAAGTAGGGGAACAAGCCCAAAGAGACAAGCATTTAAGCGCTATTTTTGGTTTTCCCATTCCGGGAATAGGGGGAGAATGGACCAATCCCTTAGAAACCTATTGGACGCCGTGCATTACAACATCCGCTGCCTGTAATGGCATTAAAACCGTTGGATTTTATGGATGGTTATGGGGTCCGATCTTTGATTGTGTGGGCCCAGCATTATGGATGGCCGCGCCTTACACCGAAGGAACTTGGGCGGAAGGATTAAAAGGCGTTCGCGAATTTATCCTCGAAAAAATGGGCGGGGTTTCCAGTTATATTGCAGAAAAAGTAGAAGGATTATTCCCCGGAACTCCTGGCGAAAAACAAGAAGGCGATTTAGTAGGAATATTAGGCGGTGTGAGCGGCAAATCATTAATCAAAGGACTAAAGTACAATAATTATTTGACGAAAAGTACTTCGAGCGTAGCCGCTAAACGAATTGCAGAGGATATTGCAGACCAAGTGGTAGAGCAACAAATGAAATCAGGACTGCTTGCGAGAAGAGAACTCAAAAGCATGCTGGAAAAAGAACTCACCAAGAATTTGAAAGAAACCTTTAGAGCTAAGATTGCAGCGGACAAGTCAAAATTATTTTTTAATACCAGTACCGCTGCCAAAAAAGCAACACTAGAAACACTCACACAAGAAGCCGTGAAAAAAAGCAATTTAAATGAAAAACTAATTGAATTTTCAGTTAAAAACCAAGGCAAACTAAAAGCAGGCAGTACTTTAGCCAATCAAGCAGCCAGCCTACAAGATGTTGCCGCCGCAAAAATGGCAGAATCCTATGGCCCCATTACCGTACAAGGAACTGTAACCAAAAATTATGAAAATGTTTTGAGCGGTTTTACATTTGATGATATTAAAGCACCGGCGGGCGGCGCTTTCAATATTAGAGAAGCACGCAATGGGGTTTGGACGCGGTTTATGGAAAGAATTCGCAATAGTGCAAGCTGGAGTAATTTTTCCGCTGCAGAGCGAAGCCAATTAGAACAAAGCATTCAAACCGCATTCCAAACCCAAACACGTGCGATTAGTGGCGCAGCAGACGAAGCGGCAATGCGCGCGGCATTTGGAAATGCACGCACAGAAGTTTCTACCGCCCTTAGAACACTCGAACAAGGATTGAGTGTGCCCGCGCAACAAGCGGTCAGAGACATCGCGGATCAAATTGTTAGTAAAAGCGGTACCAAAGTAAGTGGTGGGCAGTTAGACAATATGATACAACGCATTGAAACAAGCCTAGCAGCGGGTGGCGAAAAGAATGTAGAACGCGGTTTCAAAGCAGGCATTAATGCAGCGCCAGACAACGTACAAAAAGGAATTCGCAGTGCATTCAAAGATGAGTTAGCGGAACTAACCTCTAAAGTAATTGCTAACACCTCTGAAGAAGGAATTGGATGGTTTAAACGATTTAGAAGATTCTTAGGCGGTTTGGGCAGGGGAATTGCCTGTGGCGTATTATCCAATGCGGTTGGATTGAAAATGGCACAAGCCACTTTAGATGAACCTGCCAAAGTAAATGCCGATACCAGTGAGCTCAAAGGAACACCGGCCATTGGAAAAGACGGCCAGCCCATTCGCACCGAAAAAGGGGATGTTTTGCAAAACATTGAACTGCAAAAAGGGGCCACTTACAAGATTACGGTAAAAGAAATCAAAAAAGACGATGGAAAAACCCATAAAACATTTGAATTCAATAAAGTAAAAGACCTTTCAATGATTCCCAAAAACGCTACCTCTTTGAATACCGATTGTAAAGGAGAATTTGCAGACAAAGGATTGGATGGGTATGCGTTTAGTTTGAATCCAGAGGGCAAGCAAACCACCCAAAAAGAACAAAGCCAGTATTACTTAAGTGCACGCACTTTGGAAGAAGAAGCCAGGGATAAGAAAATTCCCCAAATCCTTTTAGGAACGGCCATGGAATTAGAACAACGCCATCAAATTCCCAATGCCTGTGATCCAAGCGGATTATGGAAAAGCGATCCCAGTGCAGCAGGAGACCAAATAGCATGTGCTGCCACCAAACTCGCTACCTATTATTCGGGTTCGAGCGATGATTCGAGTGTGCGCAAAATCTTTGATCAATACTATGATCCCACCAAAGAAGCACCCTTGCCATTCTTGGAAGATGCGGTTGCAACCTATCGCAAGTGGAAAAGCTATAAAACCAGCTAAAACCACTTTTTCTCCAAGGAAATCATTAATAATTTCAAATTCTTTTTTAAAGCAGATTCCATGAATCAAAAAGCGTTTAATTTGTTTACCGCCTTAGTCGCGTTTGTCATGATTGTTTTGACGGTAATTCTCACGAATAGCATGACACAAACCGAAGACAAAGCCATTGCTACCATGACAGACTTAGAATCACAAGCTGAAATACAGGCCGTGGCGGATCTGGCACGAGGAGATGCTTTACAAGTATTCATTTATAATCTGCGATTTCGAATTGAAACGTGGTTAACCAAAGAAGACAATTGGTTCCCCCTAACGCAACCAGTAAATCGACCATGGGACGAGGTAGTAGCCGATTATGTAACCGCTAATTTTGGAAGCAGCGGCCCCAACCAAGGAAGACAATTCGCCTTTGAAACCACGACCTATTTGAGTAGTTTACTCGCGATAGGGCACACCTTTGGAAGATATACCGTTATGTTAGAACAAGATGATGATGCAATGTTTCAAGCACTCACCCAAACCATTTCCCAATCTATTGATGATCCAAGCAAAAAATTTTTTGAACCCATTGATTGCGAAGACGAATACAATTGTAACATTGGAACGTTTTATGTAAACTTGGATTTAAGTTTAGGTGCTTTTAATTCTAATTGTGATCCTGCAAGCGACCCTGATAGTACGGCGTGTCAAGAAGACCAAGAAGTTTATGAAAGCCTTCCCAAAATAATTGTAGAAAGCACTACTACCGGAGACATTTTAGAAACCGCAATATTACCGCGCAGTAATTTGCGCATTTACATTCCATTACGCATTTTCAAAGCAGTAGCTGTCACCAAACAAGTAGCGGATGACCAAATTTTTAAAACCGGTTCACCCTATCGGGATACCATGGGAAACGTGCGCACGGGATTGTGTGATACTGGATGCGGACCGCGCACAGGAAATGTAACCCAATCTGGCGGAACAAACTGGCCTGACCACGCGTGCCGCGATCCAATTGCAACAGAAAACATTGGTGGTATTCCAGGCATTATTCCAAATTATAGTGCGCAGTACAATCCCGGCATAATTGGCGGCGCGGAAGGATCGCATGTTGCCCTGCGAAATATTATAGAAGCATTATTATGCGGACCCGATAGCAGTATTAAAGCGAATATTGATGCTGCCAATCCTTTTACCACAACACTTGTTGACTGTGAAATTTATGATAGCAGTCCCGAATCATTACAACGCCCGATATCCTATTCTGGATACCCCGCGATCTCAGAAACCACTTGTTTTCGCCCTGGAACCCTTCAAGTACAATTCAAGTTTACAGAAGACAATGAATTATACCGCGTAAACAAGCACATTGACAGACCATATATCATTCAAGTATTGGATTCGTATACCCTGTCTCCAGAAACATTGGGCTTGTGCAAAACGATTTGCGATGATCCGTTGTGCGGAGCCGCCAAGTGCGAGCCCTAAAAAAAGCGAAAACCCCACCAAAGCTTTAAAAAGCACTAATGCCTTCTTTTCTGTTTACTTACTCTATTATAGAGGAGAATTATAATAAAGAATAAGAATAAAAAACAGTTCCAGTTAATTTTATACTATGAGAAAGTGATAAAATGGGCGTTGGAGACCGTATAAAAGGATTCTATTTTTCTCTCGAGGAAAAGTATTATCATTTTTTAGACTGGCTGGATGGCCATGGCATTCCAGTTTACTCGGTGACAGATGCTATTGAATCCGCGAACATTCCTTCTTTCCCAATTTTTATTGCACTGATTGTCATTATTTTACTCCTTATTTTTTGGTTTGTATGGGGCGGGTTTTTGATTGGAAACGGAACCTTGTTACTAACCGTTCAAGACAACCAAGGCAATTCAGTATCCAATGCCATTGTATCCATTACCATTACAGACCATGCTCCAATTAACGGCACTACCAATGACCAAGGAAAATTTGAAAGAGTCCTGCCACTCGGAACTGAATTGGATATTCAAGTTTCCAAAGAAGAATTCTACACCCAAACCATTCAAGTAACATTAAACGAAAGTCAACAAGACGAATTGATAATGTTGCTTCCAGAAATTCAAACCACAACCCAAACCGTTAATTTAATTGATTCTACCAGTGGCGCATTGTATAACAAACCAGTTTCCATTCGATTTTGGTGTACAGCAAATCAAAGTTTTTTATCCGACTTAACCACTAGCACTGGAACGATTACGGTTGAAAACATTCCGCCCGATTGTGGAACTTTAATGGCAACACCAACTACTACAGGCATTAATTTTGCAGATGGCACGATTAATTATTTAACAACAGGACCGGTTTCGTTATCTGTTATAGAAGAACCAACGGAAACCGGAACCATTATTATAACCGTACAAGATACCGGTGACAAGGGCATTGGCGGCATTAATGTAAAAATCATGCGCGCGAACGGAACAGAATTCACGCCCCGCACTACCACTGCAACCGGCACGATACAAATTAATGAGGTTCCGGTTGGATCGTACTATATTTACACGAGTGACTTGGTACACAACAAATACGCGGATTATGATTCGAGTGTAGTGGGGGATATTAAAACATTGGGGCCCAATGAAACCATTGAATTTACCGCCATCTTACAAGAGGTTGTGTTTGGCAAACTAAAATTATTGGTAACCGATGCTCTTACCGCAAACCCGATAGAAAATGCAAATGTTGCCCTTATCCATAACAATGTAGAACTCACTACCAAGAGTACCGCAATCGATGGTTTTGTAGAATTTGCTATTAGTGATATTACCGGCTTGTATTCGGTTCGAATTGATCATCCCAGTTACATGATTTCCACGCTCACTGGATTG
>JAHJAQ010000027.1 GCA_018813975.1 Microcaldota archaeon | reverse complement strand
CCTGCCATAATAATTTTCTTTGGTATGTTAATTGGGGGGGTTATAGGAGCAAACACGGCGATCAAAAAAGGAAATTTGTGGGTTAAGGGTTTATTTTCAATAATAATTTTAATTTCTATACTGAAAATACTGTTTTTCTAAAGAACGGGAAAAGTCAGCTCTTCGGATCTTGGCTTCGCCAAATGTTGCACTACTTTCAGGTCTCTTCGAGATCGACTGACAAAAATTTAGGGTTTTTTTTGGGCTGTTACGGGCTTTAGAGCGGTTTTAATAATTGGTGCTGGGCTTTGTGGATTGTTATAACCAGATTATGGGTACTTGGTCGGTTCGATAACGTTGTTGCACCGTAGTGTCCGACAATCTGTGTTTCTTTCCGGCTTTGAATTCTATTATTCCCTGCCAAGCAATCATGGCTCCGCAATCCATGCAAACTTCTTTGGGCGGTACAAACAATTTTGCTCCGCGTTCTACACACATTTTGCCCAGCATTTTTTGGAGTGCTTTGGAAGCTGCCACTCCCCCCACCAATAACACTTCTTTTTTTTCAGTGTGCGCTAATGCTCTTTCAGTTACTTCTGTTAGCATGGCAAACGCCGTGTGCATTAAAGAAAAAGCAAGGTCTTTTTGGGGAACTTTTCCAATTTTTGTTTCGGCTGCGGTTAGCAAACCGGAAAAAACCAAGTCCATTCCTTTTACAGAATAGGGTAGTTCACTGTATTTGTTTGATTGAAAGTACATTTCATCAATTTTGGGGCCGGCAGGAAAACCAAAGCCAAGACTCCTCCCAAAACTATCCAATAGGTTTCCAATCCCAATATCTAAGGTTTCTCCAAAAACTCGGTATCTTTTATTTTCTAGTCCAATGATTTGGGTGTTGCCTCCACTCGCATAAACTGTTATGGGATCTTTGCAGTTGGTAAGGGCTTTGCCAATTTCAATATGGCTAATACAATGGTTCACTCCTAGCACTGGTTTTTGGAATTCGAGGGAAAGAATTCTAGCCATTAAAGCGCCCACGCGAAGAGCCGGTCCCATTCCAGGCCCTTTTGCAAATGCAATAACATCGATTTCTTCTATTTTTTTCCCGCTTTTTTTCAAAGCTTTTTTCAAAATGCTTTCAGCTACTTGATAATGGTGTTCGCTTAGCTCGTGTGGAATCAATCCTCCTTCTTGGGTAACGTGCATGTGTTTTTCATTGGCAAGAATCTGGCACTTTTCGTTTACAATTCCAACGCCAAAAGTGTGAGCAGTTGATTCGATTCCCAAACAAAGCATTTGTCTCACTTTTTCCTTCAAAATTCTATTTTTAATCCATCAAAAGCCAATTGCATTCCAGATGGAAGGGCGGGTTTTATGTGGTCAATGCGATGCCCAATGTGCGTGAAAAAAGTTTTTTCTGCTTTGAGTTCTCGGGCGAGTGCAATGGCTTCAAAAATGCTTTGATGCGAATAATAGCTTTCGTCTCCGGTTGCGCCCACAATAAGAGTTTTAATTCCTTCTAAGAGGGGTTTGGATTTTTCTGAAAGCGTTTTAATATCCGGAATATGGGCTAGGTCTTGGATTCGAAAACCAGCGGTTGATAGGGGTGGATGGATTACTTCAATGGGGGCAATTTTCAATCCGTGCAAAGAAAACGGCTTGGAAAATTCGTGTAGTGTAATTCTTGAAATGTGCGCGTTTTTTTTGGCATCAAACATATAATAGAACATTTTTTGAATGCCTTGAATGGTTTCGGGGGATGCAAAAACCGGGATTTCTTTTTCTTGGGAATAACTGCGCAAATCTTGTAATCCCATAATGCTGTCTGCATGTCCGTGCGTAATGAGACAAGCATCTACGCACGAAATATTGTTTTTGAGGGCTTGTTCGCGAAAGTCGGGGGAAAGGTCAATCAACAGGTTTTTGCCCTGGTTTTCAATGAGCACGGAACTGCGTGTGCGGTATTGTTTGGAATTGGGCTGAAATCCCTGTCTGCATACTAAACAGGTACAGCCGGGTGCTGGCACACCATAGGAAGAACCGCTTCCTAAGATTGTTAGAGTGGGCATTCATTGGAATTGTCCAACAAAGCAGTTAAATTACTAATCCAAGTCTTTTTGTAGTATGACCAAGATTGTGCGCTTGAAAAAACCAAACAAGGTTGTTTTAAAGGAAATTGCAGGAGACTTGAAAAAGGGCAAAACAGTGGTTTTTCCAACGGAAACCGTGTATGGTTTAGGCGCCAATGCTTTTGATGCAAAAGCGGTGAAAAAGATCTTCAAGGCCAAAGAACGTCCTATGGATAATCCGTTGATTGTACACCTTGCATTCAAAAAAGACCTCAAAAAACTAGTCTTGGAAATTTCTCCAATGGCACAAAAACTAATATCCCGTTTTTGGCCTGGTTCTCTTACCCTATTATTTTTCAAGTCTAAAAAAGTTCCAAGGATTGTAACCGCGGGTCTATCAACCGTTGCTATTAGAATGCCTTCTCATCCAATTGCACGTGCTTTAATCCAGGAAGCTAAGATTCCTATTGCCGCGCCATCCGCTAATATTGCGGGAAAACCCAGTTCCACGCGTGCAAGCCATGCATTTGAGGATTTGTTGGGCAAAGTAGATTGGATTATCGATAGTGGTTCGGTTCAAACGGGATTAGAATCTACTATTTTAGATAGTACTCAATTTCCCCCTGTTTTGCTGCGTCCAGGAGCGGTTTCCAAAGAACAAATTGAAAAAGTAATTGGAAAAATAATAGTGCATGCCACTATCTCAAAGTCAAGATCCAAAAAAATAGTGGCCTTGGCACCGGGCATGAAATATCGTCATTATGCGCCCAACGCAATCGTGTGGTTAGTGGCTTCCAAAAAATTGTTAGAGCTGGCTAGACATGAACACAAAAAACGAAAAATAGCGGTTTTTACCTTGCAAAAAAAATCGTTTTCCGGTTGTAAGGTGTTTTATTTTGCTTCTCTGAAAAAAATGGCTAAAGAACTCTTTCATTCTTTTAGGGTTTGTGATCAAAAAGGAATCCAATTGATTCTAGTAGAAAGTGTTTCGGAGAAAGGAATTGGATTGGCGATAAAAAATCGGTTAAAAAAAGCAGCGACTCGTGAAATAAAATAACCCTTATTCGTTTGGAGTGTATACAACAAACTCTCCATTTTGGATAGTCTTAATCAGTGTTTCTTTAACTACATCGCCGTTCTCATCAAATTCAATGTTGCCGGAAATTCCTTCATAAGTCTTGCTTACTTCGAACAATTTATCGCAGATATCTTCCCTGCTGCCATCGCTTGCAAGCACTGCTTTTACTCCAAGCATTGCAGCATCATACGCCTCTGTTAAATAAGGCAAGTCTGCTTCTTCAGTATACTTTTCTTTATACTTATTTTTTAGTTCCTGATATCTTGGAGTCTCTGGAGGATTTCCAGGCATTATATACAACAATCCTTCAACTGTGTCCCCCGCAATTTCAATTACTTGTTTGTCCTCTGCTGTTTCAAGCGGTACAATTAGTTGAATGTTTAAATCCATTTCTCTTGCCTGCTTGGCAAACAATCCTATTTGAGTTGGTCCTAATAAAAGCATCAAAAAATCTGGGTTTGCTTCTCTTATTTTACTTAATACTGTTTGAAAATCGGTTTCAGAATTTGTTAACACTTCTTCTTCCGCAACTATTTCCCCTCCAACACCTGCAAAATACTCTTTAGCCCCTTTTGCTAGCTCTACAAAAGCATCATTGCTGATATCTGTAAAAACAGCCATTCTTCTTTTTCCCAAATCAAACGCCAGCTTTGCACCAACTTCTGACCGTAAGACATCAGAAATAGACGTCCGAAAAACATATTCTCCTGCTTCTGAAATGCTTGGAGCAGAGGAAACAGCAGAAATCATGACTGTTTTATTTTGATTTGCAATCGGAGCCGCAGCCAATGTAGTACTGCTGCAAGTACCGCCAACAATAAAATCAACTTCATCAATACTAACAAATTTTTGCATTATGGTAACAGTTTCTTTTTTGTCACACGATTTTTGGTCTTCTATAATAATCTGTATTTCTCGGTTGGTTTCTTTTTTCAGGTCTTCAACAGCAAGCTCTACGCCTTGATGATTTCCTTTAAGGAAATTTGCATAATCTTCGCTTAAATCGGCTAATACTCCGATTTTAATCGGCTTTTATTCAAAAGAAGGTTCTTGGTTTTGGGTACAGCCAGAAAATAAAAGTATTACTACTAAAGCAGTAATTCCAAAAATAAGTGTTTTAGTATAACTCATTAGGATATTAGAAATAGTTATTTTTTTAAATCAACGTGTTTTTTATTCTGTTTTTTCAGTTACTTCTTTTTTTTTCCATTGCGTGAAACCGCACGCGCCGCATGTCTGCCGGTCTTTGTGTTTGGCCATGAAAATGCCTGCACCGCATTTGGGACAAGAAGCGCTTTTTCGTTCCAGTTTTCCGTCACTAATCTGATAAAGATCTGATTTTTTGGTTTTGTTTTTTCCTTTTTTTTCTTGTTTTTTG
>JAHJAQ010000004.1 GCA_018813975.1 Microcaldota archaeon | reverse complement strand
TTTTGTTTTTTGAATTCTTTGTCATTACTCCAAATTATAGTTTCTTCTTTTAAGGCACAAGCAAGATACGACCAGTCTTTTGGGTCGTTGGACAAGAAAGCTGATGCTGACAAAAATGGTTTTAGTTCTTTATCTTGAATTAAATAAATTTGTGAAACCATTTTTTGAAATAGTAACAAAAATTCTTCTGTTGTTCCGGCAAACTTTTTTTTCAAAAATTTTTGATACTTTTGAAATTCAATTAAAAGATATCGTGGAGCATATAACTCTATTTGTGGGTTAAACCAGATCCTTCTAATCTCTCCTTTTTTTAACATCGCAGAAAAAAGGATATTTGCGTCAACAGTTACTTTCATTTAATAGCGCCTTAGCATGTTTGGCCATTGCCTTATTTACTTTTGCTGAAAGAAGCTTAACCTCTTTTTCTGTTAGCCGGCTTTTTTGGGCTAGTGTATCCGCTATTTCAAAGTCTTTTATTTTTCTTTCGATTATAACGCGAACAGCATTTGACCAGCGCACTTCAGGGTGTTTTTTCATTTTCCGTTTTGTTTCTTCTGAAATTGATAAGGTAATATTCGGCATAAAACTTCACATACTAATTATGTGAGGGCACATATAAAAGCTTTCTGTTTTTGGGGTGAAAAACCCTTCTATATCGTCTTTTGTTACCATTTTCGAATTTCGTTTTTTTTGAATTCAGCTACTTATTTGCGGTATTCCTTTTTTGGTTTAACTTTGTATGCTGTCTAGAATGGTTTTGGGTACAACCCGTTCATCATTAGCTGTACCAACAATAGGAAAGGAACTATTAAAAATTTCAACTGTTCTTTGTGATACAATGAAAACAATATTGATTTTTAGCATACTCTTGGCAAGCCTTTTCCTAGTGGGGTGCTTGGATTTTGGGACCCAAATTCCCCCTGTTGCCCCTCCAGATAATAATGCGAATCAAATTCCCCCCTCAGATCAAAACCAAGGGCTATTGCCTCCTTTTATGCCGTCTGATTTAAATGGAGAGGATGCCAATCAAGGCGCTGATTTGAACATGGACCAAAATGCGGGCCTTCCTCTCGGAGATGAAACTGGGAAAATAACCTATTGTGAAACATTAGTGGGATACCAACAAGAAACCTGTTATCTGGAGTATTCTTTGTTATTGGAGGACTTGGAATTGTGCGAAGAAAATTCCGGCGTTTATAATGGATTGTGCGCGGGTTATTTGCAAGAAAATTGTTTTTTGGTAGAAGGAACACCATTACAAAATTATTGTTTTTTTAAACGCGGTATTCGAAATGAAAGTGCTTCGTTATGTGCGCTTATTATAGAACCAGATTATGCGAGTTCTTGTATTGCTGCAGTTGATAATGAACCGGCTTCTTGTACGAGCTTGTATCATGACGCATGTTTTTTTGAATTGGCCATAAAAGACCAAAACGAATCGAATTGTAGTGAAACCGCAACCAATCCAAGCAATGAGTTTTTGCCTGCACTGTGTTTAACGCTTTTAAATGATGGAAACTTGTTTCTAGACCAAAACGTGCAAGACGCTACTATTTTGGATGATGAAAACGCGGTGGAAGAACCCGTTGAATTCATTATTCCATCAGATTCACATGGAAAATATAATCCTGGACTCAACCGCCGGGATTTTAACTTGCTAGTAGACCAAGCTGGTTTTACGCCGAACAAGCTATATGTAATCGAAGACGAACTATTGTCTTTGCGCATTCAATCCACGGATTTACAGCACAATTTTTATAGGAAATACCAAGACGTCGGTGCGATAGTCACGGTTGATCGGATTATTGATCGGATTATAGAACCCAACGAGATAATCGCGGTTTTTTTTACGGTTCCAGCCCTTTCTGTGATTGACTTTTCCTGCACACTTAACTGTGATGCAAGTGCTGTTGGAACGATTCACATTTCCCCACTAGGATAATCCTGCCACTTGCACAATTTTTTAAACTGGTTTTCCTGAATGGCTGTTCGGATTTTTTGCATCCAGTCCGCTAAAAAAAACAAGTTATGGTGGGTTAAAAATTGCAAGCCATTTTCTTCTTTGGTTCTAATCAAGTGGTGAATATACGCGCGAGAATAGCTTTGACAAACCATACAATCACATTGTTCATCCAATGGTTTGGAATCATTCCTAAAAACCGCGTTTTTTAGGTTCAAGTTTTTTGGAATAGAAAAAGCCATGCCATGTCTTGCGGTTCGAGTGGGAAAAGCAGAATCAAATACATCGGCCCCTGCCAAAATGCTTTGCGCAATTTCTTGGAGAGAACCAACCCCCATCAAATAACGCGGTTTTTCCGGGGAAAAGTGTTTTGCAGAAAGTTCTATCATTTTTTGCATTTGTTTTTTTTCTTCTCCAATACACAGTCCACCAAAAGCAAATCCGTCAAAATCCATTTTACCAATTTCTTGCGCGCTTTTTTCTCGAAGTTTGGCATGGGTGCCTCCTTGGTTGATTCCAAACAATAATTGTTTTTTGTTTTTGTGGCTTTTTATGCATCGTTCTGCCCAACGCGTAGTGCGTTCTTGGGATTCTTGTAACCGCGCTATTGGAGAACCATGTAAGGGTACATCATCCAAGCACATGGCAACATCGCTTCCCAATGCATTTTGGATTTGAATGCTTTTTTCGGGACTTAAAAATTCTTTTTGCTTGTCAAAAGGATTTTTGAAATGCACGCCTTCTTCCACAATTTTGATCAAAAAATCTTGGTTTAATATTTGGAAGCCACCAGAATCCGTGAAAATTCCTTTTTTCCAGTTCACAAAAGAATGCAAGCCCCCGAACTTTTTGATTATTTCTAGGCCTGGTCGAATGGATAACAAAAAAGCATTTGAAATAAAACATTCTATTCCCATTTTTTCCAGTTCTTGCATGGAAGCATATTTTACGCTTCCTTTGGTGGCCACTGGCATAAAAAAAGGAGTTTTGATTTTTCCATGGTCGGTTTTCAAAATGCCCGTTCTTGCTGTTCCGTGCGTGGACTGAATTTTAAAAGCGGTTTTCATTTTTAATCCTTGATTTCAAACAATCTTTTTACACTTTCAATGGTAACCGTTCGGCCACTTGCTTGCTTTAATCTTCCATTCCTAATGAGTTCTTTTATTTGTCATGTTACAACGCCAAGGAGGGAAGTTAAGTGAGAAACTGGGATCACTTCAGAATGGTTTTCGAGCTCTCTTTTTAAGAGTGCAGCTATCCCCTCGGGTCTGAATCTAAAACCCAATTTTTCGAATTCTTGTGGTGTTAGGGGCTCTATTTTTCTTGTTTTTCTAGTGGGAGTGGCGGCTCTTTTGGCAGAGATTGTGCTTTTAGGGATTTCTTGCAAAAAAGCATCCCATTGGGCCTCTTCCACAAGATAGCGGCGCCGTGGTTTTTCAACAATTCGGATTCCGGTTTTAAGTCTTCCTTGTCTAATCGCAAGTTGTAGTGTTTTAGGGTGTAAAAAAATTCCGCCTTTAGCCGCTTTTTTAGCGGCTTCTTCTAAGGACAATACTCTTTCTCTTCTTTGACGTTTTACCTGCCCTTTTCGCGTTCTACTGCTAAGGTCTGATGCTTGCTCTTTTGTGACAAACCATTTTCCCCTAAAAAAAGTTTTTGGAAGTGAGGGGTCTCGTAGTGCTGGAGTGAATGCACGAGTGGTTCGCGGTACAGCACTTTCAAGCGCTACCAATCGGCCTTTTTTTATTCGAGCTTCTGTTTGTCGAATCCATTGAATCGCATTGCTAATTCCTTTTTGCGAAAAAGCAAATGGGGAAGAAGGCGTTGAGCGTTCTAAAACACCATTTGCTTCCAATGATTTCCCTGCACGCTGCAATGATTGTGCAAAAGAAATCAAGTCACGATCTGATGCTAGTACTCCTCTACTTCGAATCTGGGTTCGAGCCCTGCCAATATGAACAAACCCTCGAGAAATAAGGCCTTCTCGTTTAATTAGTGCAATTATTTGTTCTGTTGCCGTATCTAATTGGTCTGCTGGAATAGATTCCATGGTTTGTCTTCCACGACGGTGTACTTGAACATTTGGAATCTTTCCCGCTTGAAGCCATTCTTTGAGTCGTGCATCACTTATTCTTGTACCTGTTCTTGCGCCTTTTTTTTTAACCGCTTGATGCAATGTACTGCCCCAAACTCTTTTGGGCGGAGGGTGTCCAGCCATTTTTAATCCACTTTTTTTAAGGTTCTAGGTTCCAATAAATCCTTCTGTTTTCTGTTCCCTTGTTTTCGGTTTTCAATAGTTTTAAAGTTCCAATTTCGCTCGTGTTTTTGACGTGTGTACCACCATCAGCCTGTACATCAAAGTCTCCGATTGAAACCACGCGCCAGGTTTTCAAGTTTGGCGGCATAATATCTTTCAATCGAACCAAATCTGGTTTTTGCAAGGCCTTTTCTCGTTCCAAAAACTCAACGGAAACAGAAATGTTTTGTTTTATTATTTCATTGGCTTTTTGAATATAGTTTTCTGAGATTTCTCTGTTAAACTCACTAACATTAAAATCCATTCTGCTTTTTTCGGTTTCCAATTGGTTTCCTGTAATCAAAGAACCTGTTTCATTAAAAATTATTTTGGCCAGAACGTGTGATGAAGTGTGCATGCGCATTAATGCAAAGCGCCTTTCCCAATTTAATTTGCTTTCAATGGAATCGCCTTCTTTTAATCCTGGTTTGTCTACCTCTAAACTAATGTCTTTGCCCATTTTTTTGGCAAAAACCACATTAAATTCTTCGTTATTGTGCGAGAGTTTTCCCGTGTCAGTTGGTTGGCCGCCTCCGTTCGGATAAAAAATGCTTTGATCAAGTACTACAAACTTTTCATTGTTAACGGATTGTACCGTTGCAGGCGCATTTTTTTGATAGGCATTTTTCCAATACAATTCTTTGGTCATGATCGGCCTCCTGTTTGAAAAACTATTCCAATAAACCCATAAAAAAAGGCCGTACAAAAAGAAGGTAAAATCGCTAAAATCCTTGTTTTTTGGCCAAAAAACGGGTTTTTAGAGGGTTTTGGGCGAGAGCGTTTAAAAATATTTGGTCTAGTACTTGTAAATAGAAAAAGCCCGTTTCTATTCAAAAATGGGGTTTAAAGCAAAAAGGGAGGTTTTTGATTATGGCAGATTTGGTTGTAAAATCCAAGGTAGCGGATAATATTCGAAGCTCTGGCATGAATATGGCAGGCGATACGGTAACCGCTTTAGACAAACACGTTGAAACTACTTTAAGAAGAGCAGTAGAACGCTGCAAAGAAAACGGTCGAAAAACCGTTCGACCATGCGATTTGTAAGTCAAAAGAAGCCATTACGGCTTCTTTTCTCTTTTTATTTTTCAGTTTTTTTTCAAAAAGCCGGCAAACAGCCTTTTTAGAAAAACCCGATTCAAGCAGTGCTTGAATGGGCCCTTTTGAAGCTTTGTTTCAAAACGGGAGGCTGGCGAAAAAATATTATTGGGGATTCGAAGAATCCTCGCATATCTCGGCACGCCCGATCGAAATCGGGCAAAAAAAGCTAGCGCATTTTCAAAAGTACTTTCTGTTTTAAGGTACTAAACGGCTTAACTCGTAGTAATTGATCTCGTTTTCCGCATCTACAATTGCAAGCAATGCTTTGGTATGCAAAGTTTGGGCCATGCGCACAAAACGACTTAGTTCCGGCATTTTCATTTTTTCTTCTTGGTTTTTAACCTCAATTACCCATTGAGAGTGCGCTTCTCCGGGTCTTTTTCCGCGAGGATAAACCCTAAAATCAAATCCAAACTTAAAACCAGTTTTAACCACAAACCCTTTTTCGCGCAATTCTTTAAACACTACAAATTTTTTGTAAAAACCGCTTTCTCGTCGCGTTCCAACTGCCAACAATTTTTTTTTCGAAATCGCTTTTCCGTTTTTTTTTAATGGCAATCTTCTTTTTTTCCAATAAAAAAAGCGCTTCTTTTACATCCAAGATTAAATGAGACGATTTTTTTTCGCCAAAGCCTTTTTGCCATAACCGATCCATGCTTGATCTTTCTTCTACAATGATTTTGTTTTCAACCAGCTCGGCAGTATTTTGTGCTTTCATTTTTGCTCCCTTTTATATTCAATTAAAACGAGTTAAAAAGCATTTGCCTATTGGGGTGAATGTTCTTTTGAGGGTGTTGGAATGGTAATGGAAAAAACCTCTATTTTTTTGTTGGTGTTTTCTTCAATCTGTTTTACAAGTTGTTTAAAATGCTGATTTTCTTGCTTGGCTAATGCGATTTTATCACATTTTCGAATCTCGGCAATTTGAACGATTTTGTGCAAGGTGTTGCCCCATTCAATTAAATCCTCTGTTTTTTTGCCCTGGCTTTCCAAAAAAGCCTGTATTTTTTCTATCAGTTGGGTCGCGGTTCTAATTTCGCTAGTCACAAAACCAAACTGGCCCACAAGGTCTTCCTTATCAATGACCGCTAATAAAATAATCTCGTCAAACTCTCGCGTGGCTTCTGTCAAAAAATCCGGGTTGTCTTCTTGTTTAGAGACAATGGGAATCAGCACTCTTTTTTGGAATTCTTCTTTTGTCATGCTTACACCAAACAATACTGGTGCTTGGTTTTTTCAAATATTTGTCCATCTTCTTTCAAAAACTCGCATGCCACACGAATGGCATCCACTCGAAGTTGCGTGTTTTTACTAATGGTCTGCAAGTCTGCTTTTTTTTGTTTTTTCAAAAAATCCAATATTTTGGGTTGCATTCTTTTCAAGGCTTTTTCTTGGATTACTGAAAAACTGCCATCAAAACTTTTCAAGCCACGCAAGGAACCGTTTTTGAATTCTCGATAACGTTCTGAACTCATTTTGTACGCGTCATCACCGCTTTTGAGTATTATAAAACCGTCCTTGTCAAGATTGGGAGAAGTGTTTGGCATGACTGGTTGAGGACTTGGTTTTGAAACTGAGAAAGTGGATGAATTTGGTTTTGACAAAGCAATATTAGTATCATCGGCCTTGGCGCTTTGAACTTTTTTTTCTTTTAAACGATAAACCGCGTTCTTGTATTGGGCGCTTAACTTGAACCTTTCCACAATACCTTCTTTTTCAAGCTCTTCCAAGCGTTTTTTTTCAGCAGGGTTCAAGGTTTTTTCAAATTTGCCTACAATGCGCCGAGAAAGCATTTTTCGATCGGAAAGAATCTCAAGCAGTTTTCCATCAATCGGATCGGGTTCTGGAACAATATTCTCAACCTGCTTTTCGGTTAAAACCAATAATCCTTTTTTGGGTTGAAAGCATTCAAACTCGCCGTTTTCCAAGCCAATGGCTCTGCTTTCTTTTTCATCCAATACAATGGAAACAATGTTATCCTTTTTTTCGATTCGAGCCATTTAATCCAATAAAGAAAGCTAGAAAAAGCGTTAAAAACAATGGTTTTTTCGAAAAAAAGAAAAAGAAAAGAAGGGTGCCTTTTAGGCAACCACTTCAATGTTTAATCGTTTTTTGAGTTCGCGATATCGGTTTCGAATGGTGACCTCGGTAACTCCTGCAACGTTTGCAACTTCTTTTTGGGTTCTTCGTTCTCCCTTTAAAAGGCCTGCAATGTAAACTGCTGCAGCGGCAACGCCGGTTGGTCCTCTTCCCGAGATCAATCCGTTTCCAATGGCTTTTTCAAGGATTTTTCTTCCTTCCTCTTGAACTTCTCCGCTAAGGTTTAGTTCAGAGGCAAAGCGTGGAATATAGTGGATTGGATTGGTTAGAGGGACATCTAGTTTGAGTTCTCGAACTAAAAATCGATACGTTCTCCCAATTTCTTTTTTGGTTAAACCGCTTGCTTC
>JAHJAQ010000026.1 GCA_018813975.1 Microcaldota archaeon | reverse complement strand
CTGGTCAAAAGAAAGAGAAAGATCCAAGCGAACGGATTTATTAGAGTCTCTGGAAACGGTCAAAAATTCGTTAAACAATAATTGAACTGGTTCTGATTCGCATGGAAGCGTGGAACAGGATAAAAACACATTATAATCCACGCCAATAGGAAAATGCGCGGAAATAACGGCAGGAGAAAAAGAACAGTTAGGGCAGGCACTTGTTAAAAAAACAATTGAAAAATAAGGATCAAGACTGCTTGGACTAAACGCGTCTTGAGGGCAAACAGCATCGTTGCACAATAACGAATCAAAGTCTTCGCGCAAATCCACGATCGCTAGATTCAAATCCATTCGTTCTAGTGCACTCGCATCAAATGGAATCACACACTGCGAAGACACGCTTTTTCCTACAAAAACACTTCCCACTCCCAAAGAATACGCCATGCAAAAAGGCTGGACTAAAAAATGGCCTTGTTCGACGATACCACCCCAAGCCGTATTTTGAGCAGCATTAATATCCAATACAAATTCTGGAGAAAGGCTTTCTTGGCTCTTTTGCAAGAAAAAAACACGATAGCCATTCAAGGCACTAAAATAAGTATCCAAAAAAGAAACCGGCAACGGAATGCTTTGGGAAAAACGAATGGTATTAACATCCGCAGTATAGGAAAAAGGCAATCCGCTTTCCAAAACATTCTTTTTTTCGCCTGAAAAATCCAAGTCAACCAAAGAACGCTCGATATCGCGAAAGCTTTGACCGGCTTCTCGTAAGGCCACTAGCTCGGTCCGTTCTCCAAAAGTCAATACCGTTTCATACACCAGTGCATTAAAAAACAGGATTCCCATCATTAACAAGAAAACGGATAAGGTCAGTACTACGCCATTTTGATTGAATTTCATTTCCACACCCATAATTTTACCACTAAAAACTCAGATTCCGTGGTACTACAATATATGTGAACCACATTGTTGTTAGGGCATTCTAGAATGGTTTGGTCTCGGTTAATAACCGCGTACAAGTTTCCTTCTTGAAAAGAATCAACATCAAAAAACAATTCATGGAACACACCACACCCCGGTTCTTGGGTCCCACATGCAAAAGCAGAAACCGGAACACTATTCAAAACCGTTCCATTATGCGGATCATCCAATAATATTTCAACTTGTGTGGTATCGGTTGCCAAAAAACCATGGTTAATCGCATTAATATCCAACCAAATACCACTGCTTGCAATGGGATCCGCGCCAAAAACAGTTAAAGTCAAATCACGATATTTGATTAAAATAGAAATATTCATATCCCATTCGAGTGGATCTTGTGGCACACCGTTAATGTCTTTCCATTCAAAAACCGTTCCGTCTGGTGGAATAAAATAGTTTTCATCAGAACATGAAAAACTATTATTGCAATCAAAACGAAATACATAATAGCCGCTCCACGTGGGATTTTGATAGTTTAGGGTTCCAATATCAAAATAAACAAAGTTTTGCTCTCCAATTTGTAAGGGAATACCGCCATCAAAATCCGTTATTGTGGTACCATCCAAAATTGGAATCAACAAGTTGGTGTCTGTCGCGGTTTGCGTATTTCCTTCGGCAGCCAACTCGCCAATTTCCTCGGCAATAATAATGTAAAGTTCTGCCAATGCGCTTTCATTCTCTGCAAAATAAGACAATCCACCCGTAGTATCGGCAATGGTTTGAAGCTCATCTTGATCGGCATCCAATCCAAATGCAATGGTATAAATTACGATTCCCTCATCTGCAGCGTCTTGCGCAGCAGCTTCACTATCGCCTTCATTGGATTGTCCATCCGATAACAGCACTTGAACTTTTATGGCATCAGGATTTTGGTTAGCACCACTAATCAATTCTGTAGTGGCGCGATCAATTCCCGATTCAATATCAGTTCCACCACTGGCAATCAAACCATACAAGGCATTGTTAACATCATCAAAAGTTTCTGTTAATCCTTGGTCTAAAGTAGCACTGGCACTAAAAGAAACCAGCCCGGTTTGATCTTGTTCTTTCCACAAATTATAATCCAAAAAAATACTGCCGGCGGCCTTGGCTTGGTCAATTCTAGGACCAATTCCCAGGTCAATGGTAATTAACCCATAATCATCGGCCGCTAAAAAAGCCACGTTGTTTTGAACAAACAAACCACGATACGTATAAGGCGTGGCAAAACTCTTGACAAAAACAGGAGCGGAAGGAGTAGAAACATCAAGTACTTGTAAAGAAGAATCATCCGCTACAAACGCAAGGTTTCCCTCTACCCACACATCAAACGCCAAACCAGGAGTATTATACGTGGCTTCTAAAATTGGATTGGTGGGCGTGGAAACATCAATAATGCGCAATCCACTGCTTTGATCGGCTACAAACGCAAAGCCTCCAGAAACCGCGATTTTCCAGGCATCAGTGGTATCCACTTCCCCTAATAAGGAAGGATTGGAAGGAGTGGAAACATCAAAAATCTTTAAGCCATCCACGCCATCCGCCAAATACACAATATTGCCTTGCACCAGGGTATCTTGGGCATCATCGGTAACATAGTTCCCCACTAGAACAGGGTCGTTCTTATTGGAAACATCCAATACGGATAAACCGCCCCCATAATGGTACGTGCGCAATAGCATATCTCCTCCTTGTGGAATGGTTTGTTGAAATGCTTCTCCATCAGGATAGGAATCGCTGCTTCTCCTAGCCCAACGATAATAATTAGAGGTGCTTTGAGAGGTAGTGGTTAACACAATAAAATAAGTATTACCTGGCGTTAAGGAAACTGAAGTAGCAAAATCAATGTTTTCCCAATCATATCCCCCGATTCGAACCGAACCCGCAGGATACACTACAGAAGCAATATCGCTTCCTTCAATGGTTTCGCGCACGTGCACCGTTAAATCGCTTGGGTTTCCATAGCGACGCAAGTACAACCGAACGCCATCCAAAGTAGCCACATTGGGGATAAAAGATTGGGCTAGCCATAATTGACTGGAAGTATATCCAATTCGAAGATTCGAGTTTGAATACGTAGTTGTGGTTATATCATAAACCACTCCAGAAGTGGTAGAAGCCACAAACACAAAATCATTGAGTACATCTACGCCAAAAACACTGCCCAAACCAGTTTCTGTTGAAACCTGAAAAATATTGTTTGGATTTTGCACGTTTACAACATGCATGCCACTACTACTATCTGCTAAAAAAGCAAAGCCATTTTCAAACGCTACATCATAACTTGTTCCAGCACTATTGTACTGATCTGACAAACTGGGTAAGCGTGGCACACTAACATCCGCTGTTCGCAAACCACCACTGCCATCTGCAATAAAAGCCGTGTTTTCATCCACAACAATATCCCAGGCTTCACTGGTATCTACTCTTCCACCCCAACTCATGGAACCACTACGATCCATAACCATTATCACATCAACAGGATTCCTGCCAAAACGCAGTACGGAAACATTCAAGTCCACGCGGATATCTTCATCACATTCTACTTCACCAGAAGGATTCACTTCTGATTCAAACAAAATATTAAGGTCTAGGGCAGGGGATAACCACAAAAAGCGTTCCCAGGGATTCTCCATTGGTGCACTCAAAAAAGCAATTTTAGGTTTGGAAAAAAAGGAGGATTCCAGGGGAGATTGTAAAGCACCTGGTTCTCCAATCGAACAAAAAGTTTCTGCTCCTTTGCGAAAAAAAATCATT
>JAHJAQ010000025.1 GCA_018813975.1 Microcaldota archaeon | reverse complement strand
TCAATTTCTTTTTTGGCTTCTAAGGCTTGGGAAAGGTGCAATTGTCCGGTTTGCGTGGAAACCAAAATTCCAAAAGAGCGGGCCTCGTGCAAACTCCCAATAATCGCCAATCGTTTTTTCAAAAAAGATTCTTTTTCGTTTCCCATTTCTGTCCATTCTGATTCCATTGGGCTAATGCTAAAAACGGGTTTTTTCAAAGCCAATCCAATGCCAATAGGGTGAAAGGTTCCGTCCCCGACATACACAATAGTGTCTACTTTTTCAATAATGAAAAGTGCGCTTGAAAAATTACACCCTAGTACTTGTCCTGCTAAAACGTTTTGGCCCATTCCAATCAAAACTGAAAATCCTTTTTTTTCTAATCTTTTCTGAATGGGTAAAAGCGCATTAAGGTATTGAATGGTTGTCACCAATCCAATTCTGTTCAATTTTTTTTGGGATAGTTCTTGTGCTATTGTTTCAATGGTTTTTTGGAGTTGGGTTTCACTAATTTTATACTCGAGTGGAACAAAAATAGTGGGTATTTTTTCCGGGTAAAAACGCGAATGCCCAAAATGAACCAACAAATCCGCGCCTAGTAACTGGGCTTTTGTTTCTGCTAGCATGCACGCTCCAAAGCAAGGTTCAATCAAAGAAACTATGGTAACATTTGTTGTTTCTTCTAGTTTTTCTGTAATTTGTTTTAGGCGTGTTTTCAATCCTTCTGGAAATTGTAATAAAACCAGCTTTGGTTTTTGTTTTTGAATCGCCTTGAATACTGGTTCTAGGTTTACGTCGAGCATGTTTATCCTTGTTAAAAGAAATAGGGGATTATCTTATTTTTTCTTTTCGCTTGATTTTTTTCCTGAGGCTTTTTCTTCTTTTCCTTTGGTTTCTGCTGTCTTTTCGTCAGTTTCTTTTCCCTCTTCTTTTTTGGATTTTTTACCGTCTTCTTTTCCTTCTTTCTTTTCGTCTGTTTTTTTCTCTTCGATTTCGCGTACTTTTTTGGGTTTGGTTCCAATGCTTTCCACATCAGTTCCAACGCGTACTTTTACTTTGCACCCAAGTTTGGAACTGGCCTTTTTGAGGCCTTGCTGGGCTAAGGCTATT
Source organism: Microcaldota archaeon (assembly GCA_018813975.1). Classification (GTDB taxonomy): domain Archaea; phylum Iainarchaeota; class Iainarchaeia; order Iainarchaeales; family JAGVWC01; genus JAHJAQ01. Next base: position 14,062 of record JAHJAQ010000025.1, on the reverse strand, counting down.
TTGTCTTCGTCTACTAAAGCGCTCATTATTGTTTGGCCGGCATGAATGCGACTGGCCCTTCCAATAGGTCTTCCATACGGGTGGCTCATTCCTTTTTGAATTCTGTCTGCGCCTGCTCCAGTGGCTTGTTTGTTTTCGCGCAAGATTTGGTGTGGATAGGTTCTAATTTTCAAAAAGTAAGCGTCTTTTCCAATATGTTTGAAAAAAAATCGGTTTACGGTTGTGCGCATAGATTCTAGCGCATTATCCCTAATTTGGATTTGTTCCATTATTAGTAAGTCAGCGATGTGGGAAAACTTTTTGCGGGGATTGCCCATGTTAAACTGGCGAATGCGCATGGCGGGTGCAGCACCAATATAATTTTTTCTGGGAACTGTAATCGCGATCCGCGAAAAAGCGGGTTTTTCGTGGGTTTTATAACACTTGGCTGGTCTAAGTCCCATGGCACTCCCTCAACAAAAATTATCTCTACAAAAAGAGGTTATACTCAATTTGCCGTGAAAACCCTTTAAAAACGTTCTTTTTTAGGTTCACTACAAAGAGCCCATGCCTTTTTTAACTTTTTCATTCAAAAGAGTTGTTATGCAGACGCGGTATTGGTTTATACTTGGAATTACTGCCCTATTGTTTTTGGTTTTCGCGTTGTCAAGCGTTTCAGCCCATCCGATTACGGTTCGATACAGCCACTATTATACTACGCCTCAATATTATGGTCCAAGCCCTAGTGCCTATCGATATGATTCTTTTGTACAACCCGTGCGCTATCCTACTGCGGCTTATTCTGGTTCAACCTATTATCCAAGCGCGTATTATTATGGCGGAACTTATTACAACGAGTACAAGTTTAAGATTCCAAAACCATTTCCTGTTTTACGTTATGTGTATCGGCAATTAAACAAGTATCATGATGACTAAAAAAGGCCTTTTTAAACCCTGCTTGCTTTTTGATTGTTTTGTTTTCTAATTATTTCATGTTTTCATGGCAAAGGCTTACTTGGTTATTTGTACTATTTTTGGGAGCCATGGCCCTAGCCAGTACTACTACGGTTAGCGCTTACTATTATGTGAATTCTTATTATGCCGAAAGTATTGCCTATCCAAGCCCGGTTTATTATCCTTCAGTCTATGCCCCGGTTTATGTAAATACCCCTTCCTTTGTGTATTCCAATAATTATTATATGCCAAGTTATCGATCCTATTACCGTCCCTCACCCTATTATCTCCCCTCCTATTATTGTCCGTATTGTGGCTATACCTCTTATCGCCCGTATGTAACCACGCGTCCAGCCTACTTTGGGGGAAACGTGTATTATTACGGATAGCCTTGAAAAATAGTCTCTTCTATTAGGCCACTTCTTTGCCAGTCGTATCCACGATTTTAATGACATGAACTGGACAGCTTCTAGCCGCATCTAGGTTTTGTTGCAGGTCTTTTTCATCAAATTCTGTAACCAGTTGAATGGCTTTTCCATCGTTCCCCATTTTCCAGGTTTTGGGGGCTACTGCAATGCAAGAGGCCGCGCCAATACAAGCGTCTCGGTTATATACAATCTTATATTTTTTTCCCATGCTCTCGTATTACAAACAACAGCTAAGTTTATAAAAAAACTTTTTTTTTAGTGTTAAACTTTTTTTGAAGTCAAAAAGAAAAAATGAATAACTTTTTAGGGTAAAAAAGGGCACTTTGGATTCAAAACCAAATAGTTTGGAAAACGAACCATAGGTTTTTATTGTTCGCTGGGGATATTATTTTCTCACATTGGAAGTCAACAAAAAAATCTTGTTGATAGCAACTCAAAAGGTGGGTTTCTTTTTTCGTGTTGTTATCGGGGATTTTTTTTCCAATGTTTTGGGGGACTTTACATGCAAAAACACTTTTTGCGAAAACGAGACGGTAGCATAGTTGATTTTGACACTGAAAAGATTCGAGCGGCCATTCAAAAGGCTTGTAAGGCCGTTAATGGCTATTCGAATGAACTGATTGAAAGGCTTACCAAGCGGGTAGTTGAAAGACTTCCTTCCGTGCAAGAAGTGTATGATATTGAATTTGTTCAAGATATCGTAGAACAAGTATTGATAGAGAACAAAATGTATCGCGTGGCCAAGGCCTATATTTTGTATCGAAAACAACACCAAAACTTGCGCCAAATGGGATTTATTCTGAACTCTAACCAGGTCGTGGATGATTATATTCAAGCATTGGATTGGCGCGTAAAAGAAAACAGCAATATGAGTTATTCCATGCAAGGACTCAATAATCACATTTCGAGTATTATCACTAACAGTTATTGGTTGAATCGATTATACCCGGAAGAAATTCGCAGGCACCATGAAGAAGGCGATTTTCACATTCACGATTTGGGAACCTTGGGAGCATATTGTTGTGGCTGGGATTTGCCTGACTTGTTAATGCGTGGTTTTGGCGGGGTGAGTGCCAAGCTAGAGTGTAAGCCCGCCAAGCACTTTCGAACGGCCTTGGGACAGATTGTAAACTTTTTTTATACCTTGCAAGGAGAGTCTGCAGGGGCGCAAGCACTTGCTAATTTTGATACGTACTTAGCGCCTTTTGTTGCGCATGATAATCTTTCCTATCCAGAAATAAAGCAAGCCATGCAAGAATTTGTGTTTAATATGAATGTTCCTACTCGCGTGGGATTTCAAACTCCTTTTACAAATGTAACCATGGATTTGGAATGCCCTAAAAAACTGCGCGAAACCCCTGCTATTATTGGAGGAAAACCCCACCAAAAGAATTTAGGAGATTTTCAAAAAGAAATGGATTTGGTAAATAAAGCGTTTATTGAAGTAATGTTGGAAGGGGATGCCAGTGGCAGGGTTTTCACTTTTCCCATTCCCACGTATAATATCACAAAGGATTTTGAATGGGATAACCCTAACTTTGAATCGTTGTGGGAAATGACTGCCAAGTATGGAATCCCTTATTTTGCGAATTTTGTTAATTCGGAAATGAATCCGGATGATGCACGCTCTATGTGCTGTAGGCTTCGATTGGATAATCGAGAACTCCAAAAAAGAGGCGGGGGCTTATTTGGTGCTAATCCTTTAACGGGTTGTTATGCTGCGGATACTGAAATTCTTACTGTGGACGGATGGAAATTTTTTAAGGATTTAAAAAAAGAAGATTCTGTTTTAACGTTGCGAAAAGACAATCGAATTGAGGTTTACAAACCAAAAAAATTGTTTGAGTACAATTGGAATGGTGAAATGATTCAGTTCAAGACCAGGTCATTGGATTTGTTGGTTACGCCCAATCATCGGATGGTTGTGGATATTGCCCAAAGCGGTAAGCGAAAGTTTGTTGAAGCCAAAGATTTTGATGTCAACAATCATCGTATTCCAAAGCAAAGCGTGTGGAAGGGAGTAGAACAATACTTTTTTATTTTACCTTCGATTGAATTTACAAAATATGGTCGTCAGGGAAGAACTCCTTATAGTGTAGTGAGGGGCGCTTTGCAGATAAAGATGGATTCTTGGCTAGCGTTCTTTGGTTTTTGGCTTGCTGAAGGGTCAACCGACAATGAAAAAATCGCCAAGCGCCATGGATATCGAGTTTTTATCTCACAAGTGAATCCAAAAAAGCGAATGGAAATAAAAGAAATCCTGCGTCTTTTGCCATTTGCTTTTGCCGAAGAAGGAGCGAACCTCGTTATTTGTAACAAACAATTGTGGACTTATTTGCGCCAGTTTGGTAACAAATACCAAAAGTTCATTCCAAAAGAGATTTTAGCGCTTAGTTCAAGGCAATTAAAAATTTTATTTGATTGGATGGTTAAAGGAGACGGACATATTCGTAGGACAACTGGGCAAATTAATTATTGGACGGCATCTAAAAAGTTGGCGGATACTGCTCAAGAAGTAATTTTAAAGCTTGGTTATTTGGGAACTGTGATATTTCGAAAAGGAAGAAGAGTAGTTATCAGAGGAAGAACTGTAAAAGGAAAGGGGATCTATGTATTGGGTGTTCAAACCAGTAACCACTATCGTTTGCGCAAAAAAAATATTCACTATTCAAACTATGCTGGAAAGGTTTACTGTTGTGAGGTCCAAAACAACACTGTTCTTGTAAGGAGAAACGGTAAAGTATGCTGGTGTGGAAATTCAATCGGAGTAGTAACCTTAAACCTTCCCAAACTCGGTTTTATGGCCAAGTCCAAAGAAGAATTTTTTGCTAATCTGGATTTGTTAATGGGGGCTGCCAAAGAAAGCTTGTTAATCAAGCGAAAGATTTTGGAAAAATATACTGCTTTGGGATTGTATCCTTATTCCAAGAATTATTTAAGAGCCATTTTTGATCAAACCCAGCATTATTGGGGCAATCATTTTTCAACGATTGGATTAATTGGAATGAATGAGTGCTTACTCAATCTAATCGGAAAAGACATTACTGATGCCGAAGGACAAAAATTAGCGGGAGAAATCTTGGATAATATGCGCGAAAAGATAACCCAGTTTCAGGTTGAAACGGGTGGTTTGTTTAATTTGGAAGCCACGCCAGCAGAAGGAACCTCGTATCGCTTGGCACGATTGGATAAGAAACGCATTCCTGCTATTATTGTGGCGAATGAGCATGCCTGGCAAAAAGACAATTCCATTGCTCCGTATTATACTAATTCGTCTCACTTGCCCGTTAATTTTACGGATGATGTGTTTGATGCTCTTGATCGACAAGACCCCTTGCAAGTCAAGTATACGGGGGGAACTGTATTGCACACCTTTATAGGTGAAAAAAAGCCTTCTTCAGAGGGTGTTAAACAATTGGTTAAAACCATTACCCAACACTATCGCTTGCCTTATTTTACTTTAACACCAACCTTTAGTGTTTGTTCGAATGATGGTTATTTAGCGGGAGAACACCACTTGTGCCCTAAATGCCAAGAAGCCTGTGAAGTGTATTCGCGCATTGTGGGATATTATCGTCCCATTCAAAATTGGAATGCAGGCAAGCAAGAAGAATTCAAGGATAGGACTCTCTTTGAGCTTGCCAAGATTCGAAAAGGCGAGTGAATGGTCAAGATTTTTTCCATTCAAAAAACGACTTTACAAGATTTTCCAGGAAAGGTGGCAGCCATTGTTTTTTTAGCGGGCTGTAATTTGCGCTGTATTTTTTGTCACAATCCGGCCGCGATTAATGGAAATGAAAACGTTTCTGTTCAAGACTTTTTTTCTTTTTTAGAATCGCGAAAGGGAAAGCTGCAAGGCATTGTTCTTTCTGGGGGAGAACCAACCATTCATTCTGATCTAGTGGATTTTATTTCTCGCATTAAACAAATGGGTTTTCTAGTCAAACTAGATACTAATGGAACCAATCCGGAAATGCTACAAAAATTATTAAAAAAAGGGTTTTTGGATTACGTGGCCATGGATGTAAAAGCACCTTTTTCGCGGTATCGAGAAATCACGGGTTCTAAAGACGTTACTTCAAAAATCAAACAATCCATTCGATTGCTATTGAACGATAAAATTGATTACGAGTTTCGCACGACCTGTCACCCCAGTCTTTCGCGAAGCGATTTTCGTGTGATTGCCAGTCAAATCAAAGGTGCTAAACGCTATTTTTTACAACAGTATGTTGATGCTGTTACTTTGAACCCCCAAAAACACCTTGCGGTGTATAACGAAGAAGCCTTGCAATCCCTTCAAAAAGAATTCAAGGATGAGGTGCAAGAAGTGCGGATTCGCTAGAACGCAATTTAAACTCTAGCAATGCTGGTACTTGACCACTGCTTTTTTTTTAAATTGTTAGCGAAAAGGTTGCTACCAGTAGTGCAGCAACTGTTAGCATTCCCATAAATCTTGCATAGTTGTTCATGATTTCTCTCCTATTGAATATCTACTTATTTTTTGTATTTCTAGTATTTAAGGAAAACGGTTTTTTTTTAGAGAAAGCGTTATATTGGGAAGTCTTGCCCAGTTCTTGTACTTGTTTTTTTAATTAGGAATCTAGATCGGTGTGGTGTTTGACTACCTTTTTTTTGAGTTTTCTTCCAATTACAAGCACTAACCACACCAAAACACCGGCAATGATTGCGTGTCCATAGGATCCAAGTCCGGCAAACAATCCAACGCCAGCCACTACCCATAGATCAGCGGCCGTGGTTAGTCCTTTTACTCTGTTCTCAGCTCTAAAAATGGCACCCGCACCAATAAAACCGATTCCAACCACGATGTTCGCGGCAATCCTGCTTGGATCTGTATTTGGTCCTATAAAATCAAAGGTTGTCATGGTAAAGAGTGCTGCGCCCATGCATACTAAAACGTGTGTTCTGAGTCCGGCGGGGCGGTCATGGGATTCTCTTTCCAATCCGATTAATCCGCCCAAAATAGCAGCCAATACCAATCGAATTAAAAACTCGGTTTCTACAATCATCTAGCAAAATAGTTTTTTGGAAAATAAAAAGCTACCTTTTTTTGGCTTGGTTTTGGGCCTAAAAAAGATTATTTTTGAGGCTCGCTTGGGATTTTGACTGGTTTTTCAGAAGTGGAATCTTCTTTTTTTGACAAACCACTGTTTTTGTGTGCGTGAAACCATTCTCTAATTGGATGGCTTTCCCAAGCAGTTTTAGCAATCTTACTAATAAACAAGAGGATTATTCCAATTCCAACAAAAATATACACTATTGTAAACAATTTTCCCAGTGTAGTAACGGGAAAAAAATCACCATATCCTACTGTGGTTAGGGTGATAACACTAAAATATAAAGAATTCACTATTCCCCATGATTCCACGTGATTATAGAAAAGAGTTCCGATTGCAAGCACGCCTATAACAAGAATAATTAGTCCGCCAATTTCTGGATCGCGCAAAGCCTGCCAAACGCCTCGAGCCAACTGAATGAGTCCATGAATAATTGAAAGCATGCAGCATCCTCCAATATACTAGTTTTTTTGTTATTTTTAATACTTGTATTTGGATTCTAGTTCTTCCACAAACGAATTGGCAAGGCGTTGAATGCGTTGTAGTCTTTCCAATTCAAACACGTTTTCCAAAAAAGTAATTGCAACGCCTTTTTTGCCTTGTCTCGCTGTCCTTCCAATTCGATGCACATAAGTTTCATCTTCTTCTGGCAATTCAAAATTGATTACATGCGAAACATCTTCAATGTGCAAGCCCCGAGCCGCCACATTAGTTGCAATCAATAATTGTATGCTTCCTTTTTTGAACAATTCAAGTGTTTTTTCGCGTTTTGCTTGGGGAAAGTCTCCGTGCAATGCCACATTATCCACTCTTCTTTTTTTAAGTTCTCTTGAAAGCCAGTCAACGGTTCGCTTGGTTCTACAAAAAATCAATCCTTTTTGTACGTGCTGTGTGTCTAATATTTCTACTAGTGCCCCGACTTTTTTTCGAGGGTTTATCATCATATAATATTGTTTTACGCCTTCCACTGTCAAAGTGTCCTCGGACAAATTCAATTCAACGGGTTTTTTCATAAACCGTCTTGCCAATTCTTTGATTTCTTGGCTCATGGTAGCCGAAAATAACAATGTTTGTCTGTTGGCAGGCAAATAAGAAAGAATTTTTTCAATGTCTTCTCTAAAACCCATTTCAAACATTTTATCGGCCTCATCCAATATCACAACCCCCAGTTTTGAAAAATCCAGGGCTCTTCTTTGATACAAATCAATAAGCCTTCCAGGGGTTCCCGCAATTACTTGTGGTTTTTGTCTTAAAGCGCTTAATTGTATATTAATGCTTTGACCGCCATAAATCGTTGTGCTATGAACTCCACAATGTTTTCCCAATAAAGACAGTTCTCGAGAAACTTGTTGGCTTAGTTCTCGAACCGGTACAATAATAAGTGCTTTAATGTTTTTTTCTTGGGGTTCAATCAATTGGAGTAAGGGTAAGGCAAATGCCGCGGTTTTTCCCGTGCCAGTCTTGGCTTGGCCCACGATATCTTTTCCTTTTAGCATCAATGGAATGGTTTCTACTTGAATTTCCGTGGGTTCTTTAAAACCGGCTTCTTGAATGCCTTTCAAGATTTGTTTGTTTAATCCAAATTCGTCAAAATTCATGTTATTTCCTCGCTAGTACAAAAAAAAAACAGTTACAATTCAACTCTTTTTTCGCTCTTTTTCTATAAAAATATACCTCAAAACATTATAAAAAGCTTGTTAGCCCATTCTGGCGGTATCCATGGATTTTGAGGTATTGGAATGCAATTTCTTCTTGAATTTTTTCTGGTATCTCGTTTAATCCAGCAGTTCCTTGTTCCTTGTCTAAGCGATTAATACAATCAACAAGTGTTCCATACACCAAGTCTAATGCTTTGGCAGGACCCACGGAATAGGTAAGGTTAATGGGTTCTCCAAAATTGGCTACTCGAATTTTTTTAGAACCAAAATCAAATTCTTGGAGACCTTGAAAAACCCTAACCTTTTTGGCTTTTTTTGTAAAACCATTCAAATCAAATTCCACTCTTTTTGAACTGCCAGAAACCAAAATTGTGTTATCTGCTAGTTTTGAAAGGTCTTTTGCTCGAATTGCATGAAAAGGATCCCCAGTAATCCCCAGAATCAAACTGGCTTTTGAAAGTGTGGTGCTAACCGCGTGTTCACTAGAAGCAACTAACAATTTTATTGGATCTTTATCCAAAACCATTAGCTTTTTGCATCGCGATTCTAAATAATGCGCGGTTGGCGCTCCAATATCCCCATACCCTATCACTAAAACAGTTTGTTCTTTTAGCGGAGGAAGATTATGGAGTGCTAAAAAACGCGCGGTTCCATCAATAATGCTCTTGGCAACCATGCAATTTTCTGCTTTTTTTAGTTTAGAACACGCTACGGATTGAACTGAAAGTCTTTTCAAAGGAATTTTTTTCCAAGCCCAATATCCTTGTTTGGTGTCCTCTACGATTCCAATAACATGGGGTTGTTTTTCCAAAAAATTGGCAATCTTTATGGTATATCCACCAATTTCTTCGATAATTATTTTGTTGGTAGTGGACTCCACTTCTTTTTTTACAATCGCTGGAATTTCTTTTAAGGAATCTGGAACCACCACATCAAAGTCTTTTTGGAGTTCTAGAACAACCGATTGAAAACTAGAATAGGGAATTCCAATAATTTTTCTAATTGTATATCCCTTGGAAAGCGATCGAATAAACGGAATGGAAACATGATGCAAATGATGAATCAAAATCAATTCGCTATTGTGCTTTCCACGCGCCAAACGAACACAAAGGGGCGTTTTAGGGTTTTTTTCATACAATTCCGGAAAAGGACTTTCTTTCCAACTGTTAGGTGTTTTGAGCATCCCCATCATATACTTTGGGTCTGTACGATTTAATTATAGTACTGCTGTGCAATTCTTTTTCGCACAAAAAAGATAGCTGGAGGAGAGATTTTTCTATCGTTTGCCTGATTTCCACATTAATTGAAAGAGTGCTTTGAAAGAGTTTGCAATGCTTTCATTTTCAATGGTTATAGCGAGTGGTGGGTCTGTCCACACCGCCAAAAGTACCTTGTTAGCGTACACATTGACGGCCATGGGCATTACTTGCTCAGAGGATACAAAACGAACTTGTGTGTGGGGGTCTTTTTTTCGATCTTTTCCAATGGTGGAACGGCGTCTTGTTGAAACAAGTAATTGACAGTTTATTCCTTTTTCTGAGCGCTTTTGGTGGAATTTTCGAATAAAACGCCTAAACCGCGGAAAAATCTTTTCTGGCACATCTACCGCAAATACAAAATAGTCTTCCTTGGCTTTCAGGGTTTTATGGATATCATGGAGTGCTGTTTTCATTCCTTCCCAGCCTTCAAAAATATTGAAAGATGGAGATTTGCGCTTTTGTTTAACTGTTTGAATGGAGGCTACTGTGTTTTCAAAGTTTTGGAGGAATTCTTTTTTTCGCTCTTGGAGCTTTGTTATAAGCGTTTCAGAGTCTATAGGGCGATACTGTCTTTTCTTGTTGATTACGACAAATGAGGCTAATCCTTTTTGTGTAAGCTGTTCAAGAACAAAGTAAGTAACCGATTTGTGCAACCCTAGTCGCCCAGCTATTTTTGAACCAGTGGCAGGGCCGTCCATTACTAGTGATTCCAGAACCTTGGATTCTGTATCGGTGATTCCCAGTTCAGAGAAGGACTTTTTTTGAGGCATTCAAATCGCCAAGATTTTAATATAATATATAGTAGTTCACTACTGTACTACTTTAATATTTATACGGCCTGAGAGAATAAATTCTTATGCTTCACAGAAATGCTGTCCGAAAAAGATCTTTCATAAAACTAACTGCTTTTATTTGTCTAGTGCTTGCTATTGTAGCACTGTTTATGGGATGTGTTTATAGTCCGGGAACAGCTGCTTCAGAGCCTATTCGCGTGGCGTATCTGCCAGCGGTGCAGAGCTTGCCGCTTTTTGTGGCAGTGGAAGAAGGCTTTTTTGAGGAAGAAGATCTAGTGGTTGAATTGGAACGGATTGAGTCTCCCAATCAGATTATTGATGCCTTAATAAGTGGAAATGTTGATGCGGGTGCTCCGTCTGTTGCCGCAGGAATTGTTGGTATTGTTGAAACCAAAAATCCTGGAGCGCTCAAAAGTTATTCCTTGACTTGTGGAACAATTGGCGTTTTAAACGATGAACTTGTTGTAGCAGAGCGCTCAACCATTTCTTCTATTCAAGATTTGAAAGGCAAGCGATTGGGTCATTTGCCTGGAGTGCAGTTTAGCACTATGGCCAAAAAAATATTATTGGAAAACAATGTTTCGCCTAACGAAGTGATTTTTGTGGAATTGCCCATGCCTAACCAATTACCCAGTTTGAGTTCTGGTGCAGTGGACGCTGTCCTAACACTAGAACCAATTGGAACCATTGGAAATCAAAAAGGAACTGCTAGAGTTTTGGTAGCGAATCCAATGGTTCGTTTTGTGGCTGATCCCTGGTGTGGTGGGGCTGGCGTTGTCTCTGCCCATTTTATAAATGAGCGCCCCGAAGAAGCACAGCGATTTGTAAAAGTAATGCGAAAAGCCATTGAAAAAACGAATCAAGATCCAGAGATGCGCAGCTACCTTGTACAGTATTTAAACCTGCCGGAATCTATAGCCGTAGAAGTCCCTCTTCCTCTAATAATTAGCAGCCAAGATTTGGATGAAAAAACAATTAATGCCTATCAACAATTTGTTGATACTTTTTTTGAATTGGAAGTCATTGACCAAAAACCGGATGTTCGCGATATCCTTCTAGAGCATACTGAAGAGTGAAAGCCATGCAAGCCATAACTATTAACAAGCTTACTAAACGATATGCCTTGGGAAAAAATGGTTTGGGGAATGCTATTACTATTTTGGACGCTATTTCCCTAACTATCAAAAAAGGCGAATTCATTGCTATTCTTGGGCCCAATGGCTGTGGTAAATCGACTTTGCTCAAGCTCTTGATGGATCTTGAAAAGTTGGAAGAAGGCAGTATTTCGATTTTTGGTAAGACACCAAAAGAGGTTGTTATTGGATATGGGCCGCAGCAAACCACAGAAGCACTTTTTCCTTGGTTTACAGTGACTGAAAATGTGGCTTTTGCAAAATCAATTTCAATGCTTTCTATGAAACAAGCTTTAAACAAACTGAAAGAAATCGGAATTTTTCACTATGCTCAAGCATATCCTTACCAATTGTCTGGAGGGATAAAACAGCTAACAACGATTGCGCGTGCTACCTTAAATGAGTCAACAGAGGTGTTTGTTTTTGATGAACCACTGAGTGGCTTGGATTATCAGAATCGTTTAATGGTGGAGCGAGAGTTGTCAAAACTTCGAAATAAGCACTATACCACCTTGATGGTTTCTCATGACATTGATTCGGCGGTTTTGTTAAGTGACAAAATTATTATTCTTTCGGAAAAACCTTCGAGTATTAGGGCCATTATTCCAGTAAACTTGCCCAAAGAAAGAACCTATGAAATGCGCTTTTCACCTGCATTTAATCGAATTTCAAGCCAACTTCACGAACTGCTCAAAGCGGATGCTTTATGAAAAGAATTGTTCTTTTTTTGCGAAAGCGTTTTCTTATACTGGTCCCTATTTTGTTAGCTGTTCTTTTATGGGAATTGCTTTCGCTTGCAGCTATTTTTGATCCATTTCTTTTTCCAAGTTTTTTTCCCATCCTTGAGCGTTTTTTTCAATTAACCGTTGGTTTGGAGATTCTGTTGGATTTTGCAAGCACAATCTTTAAGATTGTAGTTGCTTTGCTGGTTGGTTCGTTGGGGGGGTTAGTAATCGGTGTCTTGTTGTACAAGTGGAATATTATTTATGATTCGGTTTCGCCTTGGCTTGATTTTTTTCGCAGCATTCCCGCAACAGCCTTGTTTCCTTTGTTTTTGTTGTTTTTTGGTGTGGGAGATTCTACCAACATTGCGTTGGCTACTTGGGTTTGTGCGTTGTATCTCTCCTTGCATGTTTCAAAGGGCCTAAGAAATGCAATAAAACACGCTTGATGGTTGCCAAAACACTAAAAAAAAACAAGTTGGGAAACCTTATGGCATGTTCGTTTCAAAGAAGCGTTGCCCATGGTTTTTTTGGGCTTTAGAACAGCAGTAAGCTTGACTGTTGTTTTGGTGATTGTTACTGAAATGTTTATTGGAACACAACAAGGATTGGGAAAAGCTTTGATTGATGCTTCGTATGTTTATGATATTCCAAAGCTTTATGCAGGAATTATTTTGGTTGGTTTGGTAGGCTACTTGTTGAATCTTTTTGTTTCCCAAAGTGAAAAGCGTTTTGTTCATTGGCATGGAAAATGAAGCTTGGTGTTTTTATGTTGACTGGAAAAGAACTTAGGGAAGTTACTCAAAGACATCAAGAAATGCAAGAGCAATTTAGAACCGTTTCCATTGTAGGAAAGGAAATTGAATATCTGGGAAAAAAATTTCTTGTTTTTAAAACCGTTTTTTGGCCGTTTGAAGATAGTGTGCCCTTGGTTGAGAATTTTGTTGTTCGTTCGGAAGAATCTGTTTTAGATGTTGGCACTGGATCGGGTGTTATCGCTATATTTTCAGTCTATAAAGGTGCAAAAAGGATAGTGGCGATTGATATTAATCCTTGGGCAGTAAAATGTGCCCGTGAAAACGCAAAGCGACATGGTTTTTCCGATAGAATTGAAGTTAGAAAATCTGATTTGTTTGAAGCAATTAAAGAGAATGAAAAGTTTGATGTTATTACGGCGAATCTTCCCTTCAGAAACAAAGTGGCAACTGATTTTGTAGAGGCCACTGTTTGGGATACTCGTCTTAGAGTCAATAAAACTTTTTTCAAACAAGTCGGAAAATATTTGAATTCAAGTGGGCGAATTTACCTTTCAAACGCAAATTTTTGTTCGGTAAGAGAAATGAAGCGACTAGCTGGTTTCCATGGATTTAAGGTTAAAAAAATTGGTCAGAAAAAAATGCCTGGTGGCGATCCTCGCATTTTTTTTGCTTTTGAACTGACGCGAAAATAATTCTTTATGGGTCTATAAAGCTGGAGGAGAGATTTGAATATCTTTTGCTTCATTTTACGAACTCCACGTTTGCTATTTTTTCGAATTCTTTATCGCCGGTTAGAAACTTTATTTTCTTGGATTTGGCCAGTTCGTATCCAATGGCGTCCACGTAGGAAACCTTTTGTTTTTTGTGCTGTAACTTAAACTTTGCTGCGTTTTTAAGGATTTCATCTTCTATTTCGATGGTTTTTGGGAGAAGTGAATTAAAATATTGTTCTGCCTGTTCAGGTTGCCCTTCTGTAAGTTTTGAATAGTAAAGCTCTAAGAGATTGAGTCGGGTGGTGATAAAATCGTGTTCGTTAAAATATTTTTTATAGCGCGGGTTTCCCATAAAAAATTCAACCAAAGCATAGGTATCTGCGAAGAACCACATGATTTTTTACTCCCATCCTTTTTTGATTTCGTCTTTGATTTTTTGTGCAGTCTTTTTTGTTTTCCACGTTCCGAATAATTTTTGGAATGGAGTGATTCTGTGTACGGAAATGACAATTTTATCATTGGGCTTGATTTTCTCTTTTTCAACGATTTCGGGGGGGATTGTTGTTCCAATAGAATTTCCCCATTTTCT
>JAHJAQ010000024.1 GCA_018813975.1 Microcaldota archaeon | reverse complement strand
TCAATTTGATAATATTCCATTGGGCCTGGAAGTCTTTCAATCCTCCACCCGAATATCTCGGCATAAAACTTTTTGGCCCGCTCAATATCTTCAGCAGGAACCATAAAATGGGTTATTGTTGGCATTTTTTTCAACTCCATTATTTTTTGATATTCTATATGTCTATATGCAGCGAAACGTTAATATGGTTTTAAACGCTAAGAATTGTATACTATCGGGGGATTGAACAACGTGAAATCCCCCCTGTATGCGTGTTACACCGGCCAACGGTGTGGGCCCGTAGCCTAGCAGCTTTTTTGCTACCTCACAAAGAAAAGCTTTGTGGGACCCGCAAACCCGCAGGTTTGCTTGGTCGCAAAAAACCTGGGAAAAAAGGCTATGGGTGATTTAGCAAGAAAGAATTGGAAAGGGCCCGTAGCCTAGTGGATAGGGCAACTGCCTTCTACTCACAAAAAATTGTGGGATGCGAGCAGTAGGTCGGGAGTTCGAATCTCCCCGGGCCCGCTTTCGAGTAGGGCGCTAAAAGTCCATAAAAAATAGTGGAATCTTTTAGTTTATCGTCTTTTTCGTGGAATTAGTAGTTGGGAAAAAATAGCAAATAACACTTTCCTACGTCTTAGAACAATTTGAACAGGATCTGTTTCTTTTTCCAATACTCTTTGCATACTATTCACAAAAGCGATTCTTGCTGCTACCCAGGGTTTTGAGGAATTAGAACTCATTGCATTAATCATTTTTAATGCGGTTTTTTGAGGGTCTACTTTTCTAGTTTTGCAGGCTTCCAAAAATTTAGTTGATTTCAAACAGGCCGCTACCACTCTTTTAGGATTTTCAGTTATTTGTTCTAAATGTTCTTGAGCACTCAATATTCTTTTTTCTATTGGAGGTTTAGCAGTCGCTTTTTTTGGAGCTATTTTTCTTTTTCCTGATTGTTGTGTGGTAACAGTACTGGCCGGAGCGTTTTTTGCTTTTCTTTCTCTTCGTGCACGCCACTAGGTTCCCCAACGAGCCAATCGGATTAGAAGTGGGTTTGTTTCCCAACGAGAAATCTCGTGAGATGATCCAGTAGTCGAGCCCTTTTCAGTCATTCGTCTAGTGATTTGCTCTTTTGCATCACGTGAAAGAGTGGTTTCCCTTGCTTTGTCTACTAGTGATTTTGCTCCTATCGTGACTCTTGCTCTTGCTTCTTGAGGATTTGCCTGCTTTTTTGGTGGTGGGCTTTTTCCGGGCGTATTAGACATTATAATACTAAAATGCAGGCACTATTTAACTTTTTCTTAAAATAGAGGTTTTCAATAAATTTATTAACCAGAAAAACTGTTTTTGTTGCATGGAAAAGAAATCAAAGCCCAAGATCAAGGTATTGGTATTAGACTTGTTAAAGCCCCATCAACCCAATATTGCCGAGTTTGGACAAGCGCTTTGCGAAGTCAAATCCGTTCAAAACGCTAATCTATCGGTTTATGCGATTGATGAAAAAACAGAATCTATAAAAGCCGTTTTAGAAGGAACTGAAATTGATTTTGAAGAAGTTAAAAAAAAGATAGAAGATTTTGGTGCGGTTGTGCACAGTGTGGACAAAGCAGTGGTGGGCGCTAAAAAAATTATTGAAGCGCCTTCATTACCCGATCACCTCTCCAGCAAATAACTGTTGCTTATGTATTTTTTAACACTATTAAAACAAAACGCTGTCATTCGACGATACATTATCATGAATTCTTTTGACGGTGCCCTCACAATTCTTGGAATTTTAATAGCCACTTTTTTAGCCCAAATTTTGAATCCCACTGTGATTATTGTTTCTTCTCTTGGAGTAATTGTTTCCACGGGTGTTTCAGGAATTTGGGGAGGCTATATGGCCGAGCGTGCGGAAAAAAAGAAGGCCAGGAGAGAATTGGAAATGCATTTAATGCGAAGGCTCTCTAAAACAAAAATTGAACGAGAAATGAAAAAAGTAGCTTGGTTTATGGGACTAGCCAATGGACTAAGCTCTACCATTGTTTCATTGATTGCGATTATTCCTTTTTTCTTGGCAGTTCTTGGTTTTATTCAAGTGATAGAAGCGTTTGTTTATTCTTTTATTATTATTTTTATCACTATTTTTTTACTGGGTGTTTTTATTGGTAAGATTGCCCGCGAAAGTATTTTATTTCATGGTAGTGCCATGGTAGTGGTGGGTGTTATCGTTGGAATCATTTTATACGCTTTCGAAATAGCCACTATAATTTAGCATACTGGTCACGGTATGCTTGGATTTTTTGAGCAAATTTTTGGTTGTTAACCGGTTCACAATCCAATTCTTTTAAAATTGCACGAATATTCGGTTCGTGAATACGGCTGTCGTTTTTTTCACTCAAGAACTCTACTTCTACTAAAAAAGCAAAGTTTTCAATGTGCTGTAAAGAAATCAGATAGGTAAAACCGCCAAAAGCATATTCAAATTCTTTTTTGTGCGATATCCAAGCAGGATCTGCTGTTAGCTTTAATTGAGTTAGAATTTGAGCAAAAGAATCCAATTGTTCTTTGGATTCCAAGGGAATTCGAATCTCTTTTCTAGAAAGTGCAAGGGGGCTCCCGTCCTTACACACAATTTCAATAGCTTTGTTTGAATACTTTAGCTTAATGTGCCCCGGACGATATTGAGTAGTGTAAATGGTGTCCTCATTAATTAATTTCATTTTTTGAGATAATTCTTGGGATAAACGCGCGTATTGTTTTTGGGATAATAAGGCACGCAATTCAATTTCAAATTGTTCTTTTTTCATTCAATCACTTTGGTACTGGTTTTGCTGTGTTAAATACTTTTTCAAACGTATTTTTTTGTTCAATGCCCCCACTTTTTGGGTTTAATAACCACACTAAAATTTTAGGATCGGCAAAAGATGCATCAAAAAAACTTTTTCTGCCTTGCGCCCTGAATCCTTTTCTTGGTTTTTTACGATACAATTCAAAACAATTCGAGGGCAAAACAAAAACAAATTCATCCACTTCTTTGGCATAAGACAATTTTTGTTTCATCTTTCCTTGAGAAGGCCTTGAAAGAACTTCCATTCCAATGGCTTTTCCACTTTTGGTTAGCACTAAAAAATCAAATCTGCCTTGTCGCAAACTGTTTCCTCGAAGCGGTTCTAGCAAAACGTCTTGTTCGGGAACTATCTTTTGAATTTCAAGCTGGTTTTGAATGCGTTCGCGATTCAATTCATGAAGCGTTGCTAAATGAAATAGGTTAGTGGTATCATTTCCCGTGATTTTTTGAATGAAAATCCCTCATTATACCAATCGGCACTTGGTTTTGGGTAAAACCCTTTTAACGGTTTTTTGAAATTTTTTTAAGGTGCTTGGAGAACCATGCACTAACAATCGGTTGGAAAACAAGTCCATGCAATCAATAAACAGTTTAGTGGTTTGAACGCGTACATCACAAAAGAACAAATCAAACAATAAGTTATAATCTTCTAATATCCCGCTAATCTGCTTGTTTTTTACGGTTCCTTCACACGAAAACTTTTGTTTGGGAGAAAAAGCCGAAAATGCTCTGAGTTTATGGGCTTTACAATACCGCAAAAAAATTTGGTGCATGATCTGATTGGACACGTTTAAATGGGCATACATCATATTCAAGGGCTCTAATCGAACCAAAGTTAGTTTGGCCTTGGATTGTTTCATTTTATTCAATATATCGCTCAAGTGTTCCAAGAAAAAATCGTATATTTGAGGATGGGCATCCTTGGAAATCGTAAACACTATCTCTAGGAATTGGAGAGAAGAAGCACCTGTTTTACTGATTTTACGGGTTTTTTGCTTCATGAGTACTATTTTTATTGAAAAACTCTTTAATATTCCTTTGGTTTTAGCATGACTTTCAAGCGAGAATGGGGTGAGACCCAAAAACTGGGATTTGTTTTACTTATACTGGCCATTGCAATTGGCCTGGCACTATTCTTTTATTATTCGATCTGGTTGATGGCCTTGGGAATTGTTTTTTTTGTAGCAGGCTTGTTATTATTAGCCACTAAAAAAAGCACTCTAAAAAAGATCTTAATGGAAAAGCGCAAGATTAATGATCAAATCTCAAACGCCGAGAAAAAGTTTTTGAACCGTGAAATGACGGAACAATCATTTCAAGAATTCAAGTATAAAAAACAAAAAGAATTGATTGGAATCGAATCGCGTCTCCAAGCCTTGCAAGACCAGCAAAACGTGGAAAAATCCAAAGAAATGCGCGAAATTACTTCCAAAAAAAAGCACGTGCTAAAAGAACTATTATTGCAAAAAGAAGCCTTATTAGCAGAGTTTAAAATTAGTGAAAAAAAGTACTTGAAACGAGAATTAGGAGAAAAAGAGTTTTTTGATATTCAACATAGCGTGCAGGAACGCTTGCTTGAATTGGATTCTGAAATCAAAAACTTTTATTCTGCTGAAAATGTTGGGCCTATTATGGGAAAATTAGATCACCAATTAAAAGATGCTAAAAAAGCGAAACAACAAAAAAAACAATTCTTATTGGATGAAATGGTGGGCGAATTATCTGAACAATCCAAGCGAAAAAGAAACTAGCGTATTTTTTCTCGGGTTTTTTGAGCAAATTCTTTGGCTTCTTCTAACTGTTTTTTAGTCAAGCCCAACAAATAAGTAAAAATCTTGTTGTTAATGATTTTTGCGTTTCGAGTTTGCAAAATAGACTGTATTTTTTGCAGGGAAGTTCCGGGAATGCCAAAACAATTCAAAAAAACAGCAGTTGATTTTCCTTCAATTCCCGTGCATTCTTGTAAATACACAATTATTTCTTCCGGTAGTTTTCGTTTGGGAGACATGCCTTCTACTTCCGACCCAAAAAAAATCAAGTCAAATTTAGAAAGGTCTGTTTGGGTGGAAATAAGCTTTAGCTTGTGCTTATTGGCTAATCCAAACGATTTTTTTTTCTCTTTTTGTTTGAGCACATTAATCTGAATCAATTCTGCTTTTTGAGGCCCTAGTGCTAGAGAGATCGTATCTGCTAATTCGGCTGTTTTACCGGCTCGAGAAAAAAAGACAATCGCGATTCGCATGAGCTTCCCTAAACGTACGAGTAAAAAAGAGTATTAAAACACTATCTCCGGCCCATTCAAAAGCCTTTGAATCACCCATTTATTGGGTAAAGGTAATCACATGGCCTGTTTTTAGGGATTCTTTTGGAATGCCTCGAACAGTAATACCCACGGTCATGCCTTCTTTGGCAATTCGGTGGCCATACTTGGATTCTAGTTCTACTATTTGAAAAGAATTGCCGGCTAAGCTTCCTTTCATTTGATTGGATACAACCCCGGAAACAATTTGACCCACAATATAAACATCAGAATGCCCTACAAACTGGCAAGCCTTTTTAACCTCAACCCGGTTTTCAATTCCTGGCATGGCTTGAATCTGGTCTTCTGGCGTAATAACCTCTAAATTCGGGCTAATAACCTCGCTAACTGTTTCAGACCGAGAATTTCCAAAAGTAAGTGAAATCAAGCTCATACTAACACCTTTTCTTCCTCTTATTGATTATTATGGGGTTATTTAACTTCGTATCGCCACTATAAACCAAACAGAGTTGTGGAAAAAAATTTGGCTTTCAAACCTTTGGGTGCCTTTTTCAAACCAAAAAACCATTTTTAATTCAACAACAACGCTTGGGAGTCACTAATAGTAACGGAAAAGGTTCTATTTAAAGCTAACGCCATTTTTTGGCCTTTTTACCCCAAAAAACCCGAAAAAATCGTTTTCAATCCAAAATCATTTCTATCAACTGCTTAGTTGTTCTTTCCACCTGCTTTTTTCCTCTTAATCATGGAACGGGGGGTGAAATCGGTTTGGTTGGAATAAAAGCAATAAGGAGTTATGTATAATCTCATGGTGGGGGATAAGGAACCATCCAAGAACTAAACTAGCTTTTTTCAAGCAGCAGAGGATGGCAAAGACTTTTTTTAATTAAACTTTACTCTAATTAAACTTCCTTATCTTGATTATTCTTGTTCTCGGAGTCTTTCTGAAATCGTTGTCTGCGGTAATAAAAGTTGTTCTTGTTTCCATGGCGCTTGAATAAATCAGACTATCAATTGTATGCAAGCCATATTTTTCACAGTTTTTTGCCGCTGTGATGGCTATCTCTTTGTTTAGTTCGACTATTATGCTATTATCTTCAATAAGTCTGACTGCTTGACGTATCTCTTTTTCAGTGCGTCCAAGCTTTTTCAGTCTTTTGAATACTTCATGAAGTGAAATAATGGAAGTAAACAAGGTTGTTTCTTCCGAATCAATTATTTTTTGTGTTTCGGGAATGTTTCCAAGAAAATAACCAAGCCAAACACTAGAATCGAGGAAAAGCCTAGAACCGGTCACTCTTATCACGTAGGCCCTTCATCATGGCAGTAGTAGAAACTTTTTTGCCTTTGGCAAGCTTTCCAAACATCGATTTGGTCTTTTTTCTCACAAGATTCTGAATGACATCATCATACGTTTTTGAGTTAAAGCTCTTCTTAAGCTCATTAAGCAATTCTTTTGTAGGATTCTCAATTTGAATTGTAGTAGTTCCCATACCAATCACCTATGGACTATAGTGCTATAGTTATTAAAAGGGTTTCTGTTAAGCAGCTATTCTGAAAATCTAAGTTTTTGGAGGGGTTTTTTTTCCTATTTTTTAGTTCTTATTGGATATTGGTGCGGGCAAATTTTACCAAAAAGTTTGAAGTAGCTCCTCATTTTCAATCGACTGGTTTTTCCCCTTTTTTGATTATTTCCCGCACGCGTTCCAAAAAATCCGTTACTTGGTCAAAAATTTCGTTCAAATCCTCTTCGAGTTTTGGGATTTCCAGCGAATATTGGATGTCATTTCGTTTGGAGCGCAACGAATCCAAAATAACGGCATGTTGCACAGTGACGAGTTCCTGCACTTGGTATTTTTCTTCGATATACTTGCAGACGCAATAGTGGCTGCGCTCCTTGATGCCATCGCGGAACAGCAAGGTCCTGGCCGCGTGAAAAGAAGCGTTGTAAAGCGCGATAAAAGCCATGTCCTTGATGTTGGAATTGATGAGGATTTCGGCTTCATCCAAAAAGTGCTCGGCTTGTTTGATGCTTTGCTCCGCAAAATTCAAATTTGGTTTGATTTTTTTGAGCAATCCCTCTTCAAAGCAATCTTCAACCTTAGTTTTCGTCAAAACCCTTCACCATGCAGTATTTTTGATTTATACTCAAGTTCGTTGTAAAAAATAGTATCTTTTTTTTTGAGTTGTTCCAGGTCTTTTTGGGTAAAAAATTTCAAACTAACCTCGTGTCCCAACTCGTTGGTGAACTGCTGTTTTAGCTTTCCCGCTTCAACCAAACCTGGCTTTTTGTCGGAAAGGATCCACAAGTCGATATCACTTTGTTTGTCCACGGTTCCTTCGGCAACGCTTCCATAAACGCCGATTGAATCCGAAAATTTCTGAATAAGAAAAAATGTTTTTGAATTCAAAATTTTGGTTGTGAAAACCAATGAAATTATTTCTTGGACAAGGGGGTTTTTTTTGTTGAGTCCAATCACTTTTCGATTCTTGTCCGATGAAACCGTCACAAGCCTATTTTTTGAATAGGATGCAAGGAACTGGGTTACCTTGGCAGGAGAACAATTGGCTTTTTTTGCCAAATCCCGCATGGAAGCGTTTTCCTCGATAAGCAGTTCGAACAATTGGAGGTTAAATGGCCCGAGCAGTTTTGAAAGCGCAATCATACAACAAATAAGAGTGTTTACAATTTATAAACATAATGTTTACAAAAAGTGAACAGTGCGGGTAGGCGGCGGCTTTTTTTGGCGAAGCTCTTTTTTGCCGGCTCCTTGTTTTTTGCTGAAAGCAAAAAAGAGCCCTTTCAAACATTTAAATAGTTGTTTTAATTATTTCATATACCTGCGAATTGGTATAATCGGTTCTATGCAATTTACTGAAAAAATGCTTGAGGTTCGTGATAAACTTATTGAGCTAGAGCATGATGCTTTTGTTACGGATCTTCACAAAGCACTAGTTGGCAAGACTAATGAAGAAAAGGAAAAAATAAAGCTTCACCAAAAATATAATCTGGATGCAATTCGAGAGTTTTGGAAAGCTATGCAGGGAGCGGATGCAGTTCTCGTATTGAACTTCGATAAGAATGGAGTAAAAAATTATATTGGTGGCAATACCCTAATGGAAATCGGGTTTGCACATGTATTAAACCAGAAAATATTTTTATGGAATCCAATTCCAAATATTTCTTATTATAAGACTGAAATAGAGGCAGTAAAGCCGATTATCATAAACAGAGACCTTACAAAAATTAAATGAAAACCGTTTCTATGTCTCTTAATCTCCTTTATCCTGTTTGCGGGGGGGAAGATTCGAACTCCCGAAGGCACTAAGCC
>JAHJAQ010000023.1 GCA_018813975.1 Microcaldota archaeon | reverse complement strand
CGGTTGTACCGAAATACATCGTCCTGTCTTCGACAGGACATCGGTATGCCAAAGCAATTTGTGCGTAGAAAGCTCCTGGGAGAAATCCCGCGTGGGTTCAAATCCCACCCCCTGCGTTGTCTTACGTTTTCGTTATCGAACTAAAAAAGGTAAAGTATTTATAGTCTGGTGCCGCTAATTATACTGGTGATTGAATGGAAACAATTACGATTTCTAGCAAGTTTCAGGTGGTTATTCCCAAAAAGGCAAGGAAAGATTTGGAATTAAAAGCCGGACAAAAAATGGTGGCAATTGAAAAAGGAAATTCCATTGAACTCGTAAAAATTGAAAACATTAAAAAAGCGCGCGGAATAGCAAAAGGCGTTAACCTAAAAGGATTGCGGGATCACAATGAGCGTTTTGATTGATTCCAGCGGGTGGATTGAATATTTTTCCAATGGAAAAAAAGCAAACAAATTTGCCCCTTACATTCAAAAAGCGAACAAAAAAAATTTTATAACACCAACAATCATTCTTTTTGAAGTTTACAAAAAAATCAAGCGGGAAACAAACGAATCCAAAGCCAATGAAGCAATCGCGTACATAATTGATTCTACCAAAATAATAGGATTGGATGAAAGAATAGCGTTACATGCAAGCGAAACAAGCATTCACACAGGACTGGCAATGGCAGACGCCATTATACAAGCAACTGCAAATCTTCACAAGGCCCAGACCATTACAAGCGACCACCATTTCAAAAGCCTTCCAAATACAAAAATAATTTAAACGCTTTTCCGAAAAACCATGTTTTTTTATTATTCAAAAGAGTAATTGAAATCAATGAAAAAAGCTTTTTTTGTTTTGCTGGTGGCAGCAGGACTCTTGTTTAGCGGCTGCGTGGAAAACACCCAAGACCCATATTCAGCGGAATTTGCGGATTACAGAGAGGAAAATTTTTCGTTTGAGTATCCAAAATGGGAGCTACACGAACCAAGCCCAGAAAAACTGGTTAGTGTTGCTTCTGCCGGAGCCATAATTGAAGTAGCACCAATAGAAGGAAATCAGGAAGAATTATTTGACGCCATGGTAAGCTCAATTGGATCCGATTCAAGCGTGGAAATGCTTTCAATAGAAAAAGAAAAAAACTATTTTTCGTTCAAGGGAAGGCACGAGGAAAACGAGTATAGAAACTCGGTAAAGCTCGTTAGATGCAATGAATGGGTTTACTCGTTGAATGCGATTTGTGTAGAACAAGTTTGTGAAAACGTGCAAGGAATATTCGAACAGTTTTTTGATTCCATAGAATGCCTTGGATACGCTGAACCGGAAAAAGAATTAATAGAATTCAAAGAAAGCGATTTTTTGTTTGTTCACCCGAACTGGATAGAATTGCCCGACAAAAAAGAAAACGAAATCAAAAAAATAGTTTTTGGAAAATGTTTAATTTTATTAAGTTCGATTGATTCAGATCCGGTAAGCCTTTTTGATTCCACCAAAAACTTTTTGGAAAAAGAACCAGAAGCAATCTTACAAGACAGTTCAAGCGAAGAATTTTCACTACAATTCAAAGCACCCATCGATTCCATAGAATACAATATCAAAACACGGTTTTTGTATTGTAATAATAAATCCTATCAATTAACCGGATTGTGTGCTAAAGGAACCGAACAAGAAAAAATAGATTTTGCGTTCAGCCCGTTAGATTCAATGGAGTGTGCAAGAGAATATTTTTTTGAAGAACCACAACCAATTGATGAGTACGAAATTGTTTCTTTTTCACAAGAAGATTATTCCATAGAATATCCTGATTGGGAACCAGCCGGAAGCTATTCCATTCAAACCGTTTTAGGCGTAAACAGGGGGGCCTGCAGTGTTGTTGTAAATAAGTACGAGACAAACAAAGAAACACTAAAAGAATATTTGCTGAAATCAATCGAAGAAAACGATTTTGAATTGATTGAAGAAAAAAAAGATTCTCTTGTTTTTTCACAAGAATACGAAGAAAACACGATAATTAATTCAAACAAAATGGTTTACTGCAATTACAATACGTATGTTGCTTCTTTTGTCTGCGAGGAAACGATTAATGAAGAGTTAGGGGAGTTGAAAGAAGAAATTCTTGAATCGGCTGTTTGTGCCAAAGAATACATTCCATCCGAAGTATACATCCCACAAGAACAGGAAACACCCGAAACACCGGAACCACAAGAAGACCCTATTGTAAAAACACGCATTGGAGAACGATTTGGACTGAATTTGAGGGCAATTGTTGATTTTATCAATGCAAACGAGTT